>JAFUBI010000222.1 GCA_017460285.1 Oscillospiraceae bacterium
AACTGTATGGAAATAGGGGTTGCCGCCTAACTCACGACTGAAGATCACGAGTGTGCGGCGGCTGATTCATCAACTGCCACACACTCGTGATCTTCAGCCATGAATTAGGCGGTCATTTGCTGTCTGACTTTTGTACAAACGTCGATGCTGAAGTAGAATAGGGAGAGAAAACGTATAAAGAGGAATCCCATGACTTATTCCAACATCACCCCTGCCATTTTTCTGTCCCGCCCCAACCGGTTCATCGCCAAGGTATCGGTGGGAGGCAAAGAGGAAACGGTTCACGTCAAGAATACTGGCAGATGCCGGGAACTTCTGGTTCCCGGATGTACTGTGTATCTCTGCCGCTCAGACAACCCAGCTCGGAAAACTGCCTACGACCTCATCGCTGTAGAGAAGATCCGTTCCGGGCAGGAGCCTCTTCTTATCAACATGGACAGCCAGATTCCCAACGATGTGGCACAGGAGTGGCTTCCCCTCTCCGGACTCTTCTCGCAAAACGCCCGGTATCACCGGGAACACACCCACGGAAACTCCCGCTTCGACTTCTACGTGGAGGATGGAGAGAGAAAAGCCTTCGTGGAAGTGAAGGGATGCACTCTGGAACAGGACGGGATATGCAGCTTTCCGGATGCTCCTACAGAAAGGGGCGTCAAGCACATCCGGGAACTTGCTGCCGCTCTGGAAGAGGGGTTCGAGTGCTACGTCCTCTTCATCGTACAGATGAAAGGAATGAGATACCTCGTTCCTAACGATGCCACCCATCCGGAATTTGGACAGGCTCTTCGGGAAGCCGCGAAAGCTGGTGTGAAAGTCCTGGCAGCGGAGTGCGAGATCCATCCGGACAGCATTTCCGCTTGTGGGAAGATCCCCGTTCATTTAGAATAAATGTGTTAAAAAGATATTGAACTGATCTTTGGAGGAAATCATGAATTATCCGGAAATCGTCGAACAACTTACCCTGGAAGAGAAGATCCGGCTGGTCACAGGCTACGGAAGCTGGCATACCTATCCGGTGGAGAGACTGGGCATCGAATCCATCATGATGACAGACGGACCCATCGGGCTGAGAAAAGTGGACGAGGGCGAGACTGCCAGCCATGTCTCAGTCTGTTTCCCCTCCGGCTGCCTCACCGCCTGCTCCTTTGACCGGGACCTGCTGGAAAAGATGGGAGAAACTTTGGGAGAGGAATGTCAGGCTTATGAAGTCGGCATGATCCTCGGTCCCGCCATCAACATCAAGCGCTCTCCTCTCTGCGGGCGCAATTTCGAATACTATTCTGAGGATCCCTACCTCACCGGAGAAGTCGCCGCTGCCTACATCAAGGGCGTTCAGAGCAAGGGCGTTGGGACTTCCCTTAAACACTACGCCATGAACAACCAGGAGTACCGCCGCATGTCCTACGACGCTATCGTGGATGAACGCGCTATGCGGGAGATCTATCTTGCCGGGTACGAGACCGCCGTCAAGAAGAGCCAGCCCACGACCCTCATGTGCTCCTACAACCTCATCAACGGGGAACATGCCAGTGAGAGCAAGAAGCTTCTTACGGATATCCTCCGGGACGAGTGGGGCTTCCAGGGAGCGGTCATCTCGGATTGGGGCGCAGTCCACTACCGGGACAAGGGTCTTGCAGCCGGTCTGGATCTGGAGATGCCGGGAAACAACTGGGCAAACCAGGGTTTCATCCGCACCGCTCTTGCAGACGGAACTCTCACCATCAAGGAACTGGACACCTGCGTGGACCGCATCATCACACTTGTGAAGAGGATCGTGAAACATCCTGCTAAATTCGATTTTGAAAAAGACCACGACCTCACAAGGCGCATCGCAGAGGAGTCCATCGTCCTTCTGAAGAACAAAAATAACATTCTTCCCTTGGCTCCCGAGACAAAAGTCGCTGTTCTTGGCGAATTTGCCGTGAAGCCCAGGATCCAGGGCGGTGGCAGCGCATTCATCAACTGCTATGGCGTAGACATCACACTGGATCAGCTGAAAGGGCGTGGCAATGTCACCTACTCCAAAGCCTTCCCGTCGGATGGAGACACTTGGGAGGAAGCGGAACTGGAAGCAGCTGTCGCTTGTGCGAAGGAAGCGGAGGTCGCTGTCGTCATGGCAGGACTTCCGGATGTCTATGAGTCCGAAGGCTTTGACCGCACCCACATTCATCTCCCGGAAGCCCAGAATCTCCTCATCCGCAAATTAACGGATCTCGGGATCCCCACTGTGGTGGTGCTGCAGAACGGAGCTGTTGTGGACATGCCTTGGGCAGATGCAGCAGATGCCATCGTCGAGGCATACCTTGCAGGAGAAGGATCCGGAACTGCCATTGCCAGGATCCTCTACGGCGAAGTGAACCCCAGCGGAAAACTGGCGGAGACTTTCCCCCTCCAATTGGAAGATAATCCCTCCTACCTGAATTTCCCCGGAGACGGATACAGCGTCCGTTACGCTGAGAGCATCTATGTGGGATACCGCTATTACCAGAAGAAAAGGATGAACGTCCTGTTCCCCTTTGGATACGGACTCAGTTACACCACCTTTTCCTATTCCAACCTTCGTTTGGATCGCAGCGAGATGCTGGACACCGACGAACTGAACGTCACAGTCGACGTCACCAATACCGGAAACCGCTTCGGCAAGGAGATCGTACAGTTGTATGTGTCGGACAAGGGAGACCAGACCGGGAGACCGCAGCGTCCTGTACGGGAGTTGAAGGAATTCGCAAAAGTCGCCCTCGAACCGGGGGAGACCAAGACCGTCTCTTTCCGACTGAGCAAACGTTCCTTCGCGTACTATGAAGAGCAGGTAAAGGATTGGCTGGTCCCCACATCGGAATATGCTATTGAGATCGGAGCGTCCAGTAAAGACATCCGTCTTTCCGAGACCGTGAAGATCACCGCCACGAAGACTGTCCCGCTTAAGATCCGTCCCGACACCGTATTCGGCGAACTGCTCCGGGATCCCCGCACGAAGCAGTACACCTTGGACAACCTCATTAAACAGGAGGCGTCCGGCATACTTTCCTTCTCACCGGAAGCCATTGCTGCCCTCATGGATCACAACCCGATCCGCGGTCTCAGGAACTTCAGCAATCAGCCTCCGCAGCGCGTGGATGAGATCATGGTAGAACTGAAAAAGTTAGCCGGAGATACGGATTAAAACAACATCCAAAAACATGTGCTCCCCTTCTCGGTACTCGCCGTGAAGAGGAGCATTTCCTTATAAGAAAAATGTTTTCTTTGTTAATTTTTTAAACAACACAGGGGAACCACGTATACTCCGTTGTCCATTTGGTACGCAACCTTGTTTTTGGTTACAACCATCAGAAAAGCAGGTTTCCCGGTCCGTTCCCAGTCGATATCATTTGCTATATTCACTAAATTTTTCCCTGCTTGAATGATATCCTCTTCGTTACCCAGTTTAACTTCGATCAATCCCCACGAACCATCGGCAAACTGGATCACAGCATCAGCTTCTCGCCTTTTGGAATCACGATATTTATAAACGTGGGCTCCGATCGCATCTGCATATACTCTCAGATCATGTACTACAAGTGATTCGAATAAAAAGCCAAAGGTAGTTATATCCTTAAAAATGCTCTCTGGTGTAATACCCAACGCTGCAGCGCCGATAGATGGATCCGTAAAATGTCTGGTTTCCTTCGTACGAATAGCTGTTTTGCTTCTCAGATTCGGATTCCATGCAGGCAACTCTTCGATCACATATAGGTTTCTCAGCGCATTCAAATATTTAGAAAATGTGTCTTTGTCAAAAGAGTCATCATTTGAAGCACAGTCATCCCGAAGCGTCTCGTCTGAGGCTGGTATTGACACGTTCCTTGCATAAGACCGCATTAGTTTTCTTGCTTTTTGCTCATCTTTTCTCAAAGGAATATCTTTGAGAGAGAAAATATCGTCCGTGACCACAACCTCAAAATAATCTTTAGCTTGAGCCAATGAAACATCTCTGTCTCTTCCTATTGCCATAGGCCAACCACCACGGCAAATATAGAAAGCGTAATCGTTGATATTTTTATCACTCACAGCAGGCGAGAACTTTCCGTTTTTTAGATCCAGCAATGAAACAGCGCCATTGCTCTCACCTGTCTCAAAAAGAGACATCGTCCTCATCATCTTCTTCGTGATCCTGCCGTTACCTGTGTGACGATCGCTGTCCTCTTCCCGGTCCATCCTGCTCTTGTCTGTAACGCTCCCGGTCAAGATGTACATCCCAAATTCACCGGCTTTGTCCACCTCATATTTCACCTGATCCCAAATAAAAGCGACATGCTGCCATTCATCGACCAATATGGGTTTGGGTCCGTAGTTCAAAAAGGTGCTTGGGGATATCTTGGCCAAATTAATATAATCATCCCTTGTTTCCAAAGGCATCAGATCTATTACTGTCTTGGCATACCTGCCAGCGGTAGTAGACTTCCCACACCACTTCGGTCCGACGATCACTATCGCACCTTTGCTTTTCAAAGCAAACTCCACAGCCTTGTCAAATAGCCTATTTATGTATCTTTGAGCACCCATCCTATTCCCTCCTAGATACAAAATACACTAAAACAGGCAGACGTTCAAGAATAAATCGGAAGTTTGTGAGATTTCTAATCGGAAGTTTGTGAGGTTTTAAATCGGAAATTTATGAGGTTTCTAATCGGAAGATTGTGAGATTTTAAATCGAAGATTTGTGAGAATCCAGTGAGCGCATCTTTTCTGTGTTTTCACCTTTCAAAGTCGTATAATAATGTATAGGAGGTAGGAGAAATATGGCAGAACAATACACCCCTCATACGGATCCATCTGTAGCCCCCGTGGACACGCAGACCGCAGTCCTTCAGACACTGAGACAGCAAAACGAGCTTCTGGCACAGCAAAACCAGATGCTCCGTGAACTGATCGCTAAGACACCGGACCGGAATGAAATCAACGCTGGGTTCAGCGAGCAGAGAAAGCATCTGGAACTCATATCCAAGACACAGCAGACCGAATATATCTGGAGTTGGGCAAAGTTTGTGCTTCTTGTGATCGCCGCGATCGCCGTCTGCTACGGACTGTATCGGATCTGGAGTTATTTCAGCGTGCTCAATCAGACTATCTCCCAATATGCGGAGAAGTTCTCCTCTGCATTCGGCGGAATGGAGGAGACACTGGGAGAACTTGACTCCATCTTCTCCAAATTCAAGGAATTCTTCCGTATCGGATAACACACCAGTTGAAAAATAAGAAAAAAGGAGTTTCCTTTCGCATATGGTCGTAACATTTTTAGGAGCAACACACGAAGTCACGGGCAGCATCACCATGGTGGAGGCTGCAGGCAAGAAATTCATCGTAGACTGCGGCATGGAACAGGGACGGGACATGTTCGTCAATCAATCCCTTCCGGTATCCCCGGCCGAGTTGGACTTTGTCCTCCTCACACATGCTCATGTGGATCATTCCGGCAATCTTCCGCTTCTCGTGAAGGAGGGATTCACCGGTCCTATTTATGCCACGAAAGCAACTTGTGAACTGTGCCGGATCATGCTCATGGACTGCGCGCACATCCAGGAGAGCGAGGCGGAGTACACCAACCGCAAAAATAAGCGCTCCAACAAAAACCTTGTGGAGCCCCTATACGATTCCAAGGACGTGGAGAAGACCATCACGCTCTTCCGCCCTATGTCCTATGGAACAGAGTTTGACCCCGCAGACGACATCACTGTCTCCTTCACGGATATCGGACACCTCTTGGGCAGCGCTTCCATATCGGTCACCATGACTGAAGGAAACGTCACCAAAACGATGGTATTCTCCGGGGACGTAGGAAACACCAACCAGCCCATCATCCGGGATCCCAGCAGGATCGACAAAGCGGATTATCTTCTCATCGAATCCACATACGGCGACCGCCTCCACGATACTGCCCCTGTTGGGCACGTGGACGCTCTGGCTGCCATGATCCAGCGCACCTTCGACCGGGGCGGAAATGTCATCATCCCCTCCTTTGCCGTCGGACGCACCCAGGAGATGCTGTACTTCATACGCGAGATCAAGGGTCGCGAACTGATCAAGGGTCACGAGAACTTCCGGGTCGTCGTGGACAGCCCCCTCGCTGCGGAAGCCACGAAGATCTTCCAGAACTGCGACACGGAATACCTGGACGATGAAGCGAGAGACCTGGTAGAGATGGGGATCAATCCCCTTCTCTTTGACGGACTGGAACTCTCCATCACTGCGGAGGACTCCAAAGCCCTCAATACAGACATGGAGCCAAAGGTCATCATCTCAGCATCCGGTATGTGCGACGCCGGACGGATCCGCCATCATCTCAAACACAACCTGTGGAGACCGGAAAGTCTCATCTGCTTCGTGGGATATCAGGCGGAGGGCACACTTGGAAGAAAACTGTACGAAGGCGAAAAGACCGTAAAACTCTTCAACGAGGAGATCAATGTCCGGGCAGAGATCGCCCTCCTTCCCGGCACTTCCGGGCATGCGGACCGCAACGGACTGGTGAACTGGCTCCGCGGTTTCCGGGAAAAACCGGAGATGGTCTTCATCAACCACGGAGAAGATGCTGTCTCCAGATCCTTCGCCTCCTACCTGAAAGATAATTACAACTACAACACCGATGTTCCCTTCAGCGGAACGTCTTTCGACCTTGCTCATGGTGTTTTCACTCATGTGGCGGAAGGCGTGGAAGTGAAACAAAAGACCGGTGACACCTACAGCACCTCCAATGAGTTCCGCGCCTTGGTGAAGGCAGTTTCAGAACTGGCAGAAGAGGTACAGAAGCATTCTCAACTGTCCAACAAGATCCTCCGTCAGTTGCGGGAACAGGTAGAAAAGATCACCAAAAAGATCCGCTCTTGAACAAAAGATCACCAAATAATAAGGCAGAGCACCAAACTCCTGGCGTCTCTGCCTTATTCTTGTCACAAATTATCTAATTCTTAGATCTAAATGCTGTCTTTCGCAAATTGTATCGTCTTAAAGCTGCCAGTCGGCGCTTGCCGCCTGCAGTTTTGTCATGTGGGCGAAGACTCCGTTTTCCTTTGCCAGCAACTCTGCAGGGCTGCCTTCTTCAACGATCTTTC
>JAFUBI010000223.1 GCA_017460285.1 Oscillospiraceae bacterium
CATCTGGTAGAATCCATCGCAGAAGCTTCATGGTCCAAAGAATTGTATCCCCAGTATCTTTCGGATGGCGATATCTATGAACAGACGGGACTCATGTCTGGAAAAGGTCCCAAGATCTTTGCTCATGTTATCTTTCCCTCAGATGTGGAAACAAGTCTGTTAAGACGCTATGACGCAGTTTCCGTCCATTGCCCGGATTCCACAACAAACATCACTGCCGGAATCATGCCCGCAAGGACGATGCTCAAAGATGGATTGAGGATCGCTATTGGAAGTGATGTAGGTGGCGGTCACCACATAGGTGTATTCCACACAGTCAGTGAGGCGATCCAACTGTCGAAGTTGAAGGAATTCTATGAACGAGATGAATACCGGCTATTGTTTGCAAATGCCTTCTATATGGCTACCGCGGAAGGCGGGGCAGTATTTGGTAACTTTGGCAAGTTAGAGCCCGGATATCATTTCAATGCCCTTGTGCTTGATCACCTCCAAGATGATGGTTATGAGATCTCTGTCTTAGAATCCCTAGAGCGTTTTTGCTACTCAGGTGATGACCGCAATATTTCCTGCAGGATATTGGACGGAAAAATCATTGATCCCGATGACATCTATAGGAAAGTGCTCAATATCTGACAAAACGCTCTTTATCCACAGCATTTTAAATAGTTCTCTTTTTCTTTATGGAATCAGTTAGCCATAGTTAACTGATTCCTGTTTTTATGTTATAATGCACCTCGGAATCTTACATTCGGAGGTATACAAGATGTCATTATTAGCAAAAATAGGATTATTCGCTGGAGGAGCTTTATTTGGTCGAGTCGGCATTGACGCCCTAAGCGGAGAAAAGGCAAAAAAAGTTTATGTTGAGACTACGGCTGCCGCTTTGCGTTGCAAGGATTCTATCATGAAAACATATGAAAAGATCAATGAGAATGCAGGTGATATCCTCGCTGATGCGAAAGAACTTAATTCCAAACGCGAAGAGAAAAAAAGCGTAAAAAAATGTGAGAAGATCGAGGATACTTCCGAGAAAGACGAATAACATCTTATGTATTGCTCTATTTTACACGAATCCACAGGAAGAATACGGATTCACCTGGACCTAGACAACATGAGCATTCACCAGGCAGATCTGTTCGAGTATGCTGCCAAAGCCAACATAGGTGTCACAGGCGTTCGGGTATTCCTTAGAAACTGCGATGCGGTCATCAATTACTGTTGTTCTCGTGAGCAGATCGTATCTTTCCTTTCTTCCTTCTCATTCTCCAAAGCCGAACAGCAGAGTCTTGTTCCTGACCACACAGGAAGAGAACTCAACCAGGAATATGAAGAAAAACTCGTATTCCATGTTTTATCGCATTTTACAAGAAAACTGTTGTTCCCCGCCACAATCAACAATTTCATCACTATTATCAAGGCACTCAAATTTATCAAGGAAGGTCTGTCATGTCTGCTCAAGGGGAAAATCCATGTTCCCGTGCTGGATGCAACGGCCATATCTGTCTCCATGCTTCGCGGTGACTTTGATACCGCATCATCTGTAATATTCTTATTGAATACAGGCGATATACTGGAAGACTGGACCAGAAAACGTTCCTTAGACGATCTCGCACGCACTTTGAGCCTGAACGTTGATAAAGTATGGACCGAGACCTTAGAAGGACAGGAACTGCTTGTTGATGTCGCATCTGTTCGTGCAGGAGACATCATCATAGTCCGTCAAGGCAGCATGATTCCACTAGACGCAGTTGTTTTACAAGGTGAAGCATCTGTCAACCAGGTATCGTTTACCGGTGAATCCCTTCCTGTAATGAAATCCACTGGTGGATATGTTTATGCAGGAACTGTGGTAGAAGAAGGAAATCTCAAACTAAGGGTTGACAAAGAATCTGGAAGCGGTCGCTATGACCGAATCGTTCAAATGATTGAAGATTCTGAGAGGATGAAATCCGCATCAGAAGATAAAGCAGCCCACCTTGCGGATCATCTCGTCCCATACAGTCTCGTTGGAACGATTGGAACCTATCTAATCACTCGCAATGTACAAAAGGCTTTGTCCATTTTAATGGTTGACTTTTCCTGTGCCTTGAAACTTGCTATACCCCTCGCCGTGCTCTCTGCGATGCGAGAGGCTGCTGAACACCACATCACGGTGAAAGGTGGCAAATTCCTGGAAAAACTTGCGGAATCCACAACGATCGTTTTTGACAAAACAGGTACTTTGACCCATGCAACTCCTTCCGTGTCGCATGTTATACCGATCGGCAATCGAAAGGAAGATGAGGTTTTGCGCCTGGCAGCCTGCCTGGAAGAGCATTATCCCCATTCATTAGCAAAAGCAGTTGTCGTTGAAGCGGAAAAACGAGGTCTCATTCACGAAGAGCGCCACACGGATGTACAGTATGTAGTCGCTCACGGAATCGCGAGTTCAATTGATGGCAAGAAAGTTATCATCGGAAGTTATCACTTTGTTTTCGAAGATGAAAATGTCCCGTTTACTCCAAAGATTCGCGAAACACTTGCAGCTCTTCCTGCTAAAGACACAAAACTATTCTTAGCGATAAACAGAAGGCTTGCTGCCATTATCTGTATCGAAGATCCCTTGCGAGAGGAAGCGACCCGAACAGTTGATGCGTTAAGGGATGTTGGTTTCTCAAACATCGTAATGATGACCGGTGATAACGAGGAGGCAGCAGCTGCTGTAGCTCGTGAAGTAGGAGTAGATGAGTATCATTCCGGTGTTTTACCTGAGGACAAGGCAAAACTGATACAACAAGAGCACGCTGCAGGGCATTCAGTGGTAATGGTCGGAGATGGGATCAATGATTCCCCCGCTCTATCCGAAGCGGATGTGGGCATAGCCATTTCAACCGGTGCTGCTATCGCCAAGGAAATTGCCGATGTCACGATAGCGTCGGACGATCTCTATACTTTGGTCATATTAAAAGAACTCAGCAAACTTCTCATAAGAAGGATCCATCAAAAATACAGAAGTATCATCAGCTTTAATTTCTTGCTTATCCTATTGGGAGTGTTTGGAGTCTTAAGCCCTTCCACTTCAGCACTACTTCACAACAGTTCCACTATCCTTTTCAGTTTGCAAAGTACAACAAATCTCTTACAGGACTAAAAATCGATCCTTTTTAAAGAACCCATTGAAGATCATCCTCTCTTCAATGGGTTCTGCTTTATTGTACTCAGCTATTCGAAAGATCCCTCATGCATTTTTCAATCCGGTTCAGGCCTTCTTTGAGGATCTCATGACTTGTAGCAAGACAGATCCTTACATGTCCCGCGGATCCAGGGCCAAAGAATCTTGCGCCACCAGGAACGATCGAGACCTTGTATTTATCCCGCAACAAGTTAACTAGATCCACCGGATCCATCCCAGTCTCCGTGACGTCAGGGAATATCACGAAAGTCGCCTGTGATTTGTGACAATGGATCAGAGGCATTTTTTCGATCCTCTCCAATGCATATTGCTGATTCTCAGCGATCTGTTCCAAAAATGCATCCAAACGATAGGTCGCTTTCTCCATCGCGGCGATCCCAGCAACCTGGGAAAGAAGGTTCACGCCTCCAATGGTCGTATCTACCATGGATGCTGCGACTACAGCATCATAGGTCTCTTGATTCATGCAATAGATCGTACCGATCCTCAGCCCAGCGATGCCGAAACTCTTAGAAAAACCGTATACCGAAATCGTCCGTTTGTTTCTTTCAGGACCGAATTCGATCAAACTGTTAAATCGATTTCCAGGATAAACGATGTCTGACCAGATCTCATCATTCATGATATAAAAACCGTATTTCTCAGAAAGAGATAGAAGATAATCCAACTCCTCCTTTTTGTACAGCATACCCATAGGATTGTGAGGATTGCAAAATCCGATCATCTTCGTGCTCGGAGTAATATAATCCTCCAATCCGGAGAGTGAAATTCCATCCTCCTGGAGATTTGTCGGAAAAAGAACAGTTTTTGCTCCCGCAGCCTCCATGCTGGTTCGGAAGAGAAAATCCACGGGATCAAATACAATGACTTCATCTCCCGGTTTTAAAAAGGCTCGAGCTATAACTGCCATACCAGAAGCCGCAGAATCGATCGGGAGAACCCATTCCGGATTGATCTCCTCATTCTTTCGCTCCTTGACGTATTTTGCAAAAGCGAGTTTGAACTCCTTCATTCCCCGATTCGGCACATAGGGAAAATAACCGTCCTTGATATAATCTGTCAGCGCATTTACGATCTCTGGTGCAATAGGAAAATCATGATCCGCTGCGGTCAGAGGGATCACTCCGTCTTCAACCTCAGCCCATCTCATGTTGAACGCTCTTTCCTTGAGTATGTCAAAATTGATCTCTTTATTTGTAAATCCTTGCATTTTTCTTTCCTTTCAATTCCGCAGCATCAAAATTTTCACACTGTCGAGTATAGCTAAGATCTGGTAGCGGAGCCCAAAAAGAGCATCACTATATTGGGGATACTTCTTCTCCGTTTCGCCAATGAGCGGAATAACATAATCTTCCGTTTCCTCGATATACTCCCTTAACTTTTGAATCGAGAAACACTGAGCCATTGTAGATACATTGTTGCATCGGTCTAGAATCTTCACGATCGAAGCAATACCATTCCCTGAGATCTTACGAAAATAGGAAACGACATCGAATGGTTCTTTTTTCGTGAGCAGCCGAACGGCTTCCTGAACCTCTGGAGAAAACGGAAGCATCGAACATTCCACGCCACAATCCTCGCAAACGTCATGCAGCATCGCCGTTGCCAATACACTATCTTCACGTATCCCCAATGCATGAGCGTGACAAGTGATCATCATGGGATGCACGATGTAAGGCACTTTTTCCGAAGAAAATATACTATTCTTTCGATATTGTCCCCTATGTGCGTCAAACGCATATTCTAATGCCTTTTTGGTTTCGATCAATCCTTCTTCTTCGCAAATCTCAACTATCTTAGTTTGAAGTGCGCTGACGTCGAAAAAGTGATCTTGGGAGATCCATAAAGTTGTTGGTTTTTCCATATACATTCGACCCCAGATCTCAAGAAACAGACAGCACGCATGCCTGATATGGTTTCAATATCAGAGTATCGTCTTTTCTCGCAAGATCTTCATAGTTATCAAGAACAACACTGCAAGACTTCATCTCTTCTGGCAGAGAGTATTGAACAGCCTTTTTGCTGAAATTGCCAACAATGAAGAGTTTTTCCCCTTCATATGCTCTACTAAAAGCGACGATTCTCTTGTTGTCGTGATCGTATTCCTTTGTTTCACCATAAATAGCTGTTTTGTCGCTCTTCTTGATCTTAAATAACTGTTGATAAAAACGATAAACGGATCGTTCGCTCTTCAGATCCTTTTCCACATTGATCTCTTTGTACAATGGATTTATGCACTGCCAAGTCTCATGGCCTCTATTAAACCCACCATTCACGGAATCGTTCCATTGCATAGGCACTCGCGCGTGGTCACGGGCACCATATTTTATGAGACGAAACGCCAAGCGTTTTGGCACCCCGTAATGCGCCAACAGATCGTGGATAAAATGGCTCACCGGATCTTTGAGCTCATCTATGCTCCGAAAATCCGTGTTAGTAAGTCCAACTTCCTGCCCCATATAGACAAACGGGATCCCAAATCCCATGAAAGTTATTGTTGCTAGCATCGTTGATGCTTCGTACCTAAAATGCTTTGTATCGATACCGAAACGGTTTACACATCTGGCATTATCATGATTTTCAAGAACAAGAGTATTCCATCCGTCTTTATAATAGGTGCTCTGAGGATCGAACAGCCCTCTTTTGAACTGCTCCATATTGAATGGTTTATAAAAGTATTTCGCGCCTCCGATATTATCCGAATCCAGATGTCCAAAGTTGAAGATGGTATCCAATTCACCGTTCGCTTCTTTTATATATTCATAAGCGTTTTCTTTTGACGGATGATAGGATTCGCCCACAGTGTAGATGTCATAGTGTGAGAAGACATTCTTATTCAGATCCTGAAGAAGTTCATGCATCCTGGGTCCATCAACGACATATTGTTCTCCTCTCATGATGCCGCCCTTTGTATCATCTACAAATGGATATACCTTTGAGAACATATTGAAGACATCAAAGCGGAATCCGTCTACACCTTTGTTCAGCCAAAAGATCAGGATCTTCTCGATCTCCTGCCGGACAGAAGGATTCTCCCAGTTGAGATCCGCCTGCTCTTTACAGAAAAGATGCAGATAATAATCTTCTGTACCTCCAATGCGTTCCCATGCAGAACCAGTAAAACTGGAATTCCAGTTGGTAGGAGGCAGCAATTTGCTTCCTTCTTTTTTCCTTTTTCGAATAATGTAATAGTCTCTGTAAGGAGAACTGGGATCCGAAATAGCTTCTTTAAACCATTTGTGTTCTGTTGAAGTATGGTTAATGACCATATCCATGATAACTTTCAGATTTCTTTTATGGCATTCCTCCAACAGCCGGTCGAAGTCTGTCATGTTGCCAAATTTTTCGTCGATATCGAGGTAATCACTGATATCATAGCCATAGTCATAATCCGGTGACTTATACAACGGTGAGAACCAGATCGCTGTCGCTCCGAGATCTTTGATATAGTCCAGTTTTGACAGGATCCCTTCTATATCTCCCCATCCGTCGTTGTTGGCATCCATAAAACTAAAGGGGTAGATTTGATAAACGATCGCCTCTTTGTACCACCTGCTCCTCATAAAAACACCTCAAAACATTCTTTTGGAAAAGATGAGCCATGCAAACGCATGGCTCATCTGTGTTGACTTACTTCGTGTCAATTGCGTAAATCTTTTCCGTATGAACCGTTCCGTCTTCCGAAATGATACGTACGGTGAAGTAACTTGCGAAGGAATTACCAGTGACTTTGTGATAGTCAACCAGCACCATAGATCCCTCATCCGCAACCACTTCGATTGAACTGGAGTTCAGTTTTTTGCCAACAACATAATAAGTGCCGTTATCAGAAATGCTCAAAGTTACGTTGCTCGCAGGAATGATTTCCTTAAACATTCCGTCACCGGTCTTATCACCCGTGTAAGTCCAGATCGGGTTGCTGAAAGCAAGTCCTTTATCTGTTCCTCTGTTGCCTTTTTCCGTGACAACTTCTACTCTGTAGAAACAGTCCTTTTCCGCATCCATGTCAAGCAACACTGCATCCTGATAACTAGTGACATGCTGACCGGAGAGATCGACAGAATAGACCTCGTCAACAATCTCGTTATCCATGACACCTGTGATGACATAACGCAGCACTTTGATCGTTTCGATCGGAACATCATCTGACACAGCGATCTTGCAGAGAGCCTGATCTCCCTCAGCAACCGTGATGTCACTTCCCATGACTCCGCTTCCCAAAGTGAAGTATACTTCCGGTCCGTTTGTGACAAAATAGTTTCCACTTGTCAGCATATTGTAGAAACCATCCTCAGACAGGGAAGTCATATATCCTTTGGTGAACCTGTCACCTACTGTGGACGGCTCTACGTACCAGGATGACCCCAGAGCGTAAAGTTTCTGCTGTCCCCGGACATTTACGTTGTTCCAAACGTTCAAAGTGACTTTATAGTTCATGGAATCTATCTCAAGATTATTGTAGAACAGTTCCATGGCTGTCTCATCTCTCAGTGAACGAAACTCAGAAATCGACTTGGTCAGGTTATAACTGCCAAAAAAGTGTGGCAATACCACTATTCCGCCGTCACTTACAAATTCATCTACTGCATCCTGAAGGACCCAGTAGCCATGGTCATCGACCCATTCACCATAGTCAGATCTCGGATGAGCGTCTGTTCTAAACGCAACAAGGTGGTGGTCACCAAGATTGACGCCAGTCTCAACACCGGGGATCACAATGAAATCTCCATGGGAGTGTGTGAGGCTGTCGATCTGTCCTTCGGTATACTCTTCACCGTCGACTTCCACTTCATAGTATCCCAGCCAACTGAAGCCATTTTCATACGCGGTAGTAACAAGTTCAGAAAGAGTTCCCCTCTTACCATGACCGCTAAGTTCTGTGTTTGTATGCGGATCTCCTGAGTAATATCCGGGACCAGCAATAGCAATGATGTCGCTCTCTGCAGTGACGATCTGGTTGCCCGCATTGTCATAGGCAACACCGCTGATAGTTGCTCTTCCTGCCTGTGTCGCAATGACGTTCAGGTCAAGAGTAGTAGATTCACCAGCAGCAAGATCCACTGTGACCGTGTCTCCATCCACAAAGATATAGTTAGGGCTGATCAGTTTTACAGGGACACCTGTAATATCACCGATACCAGTATTTCTCAAAGTCACCTTTGTCTGGAACTGTGCGCCAGGAACGATGACATTCAGGTTTCTAAGATGCTCAGATCCATTCAGGGATGATACATTGATCTTATTATCGTCCGTTGCACCAGGCCACGTTAATGATGTACTTGGAGCATCGATATAGAGTTCTGTGTTTCGGAAAGTCACTGGTGTCATATCAGCAGTTTTACTGTTGCCACCTAACAAAAAGACCATTCCGTTTTCAAATGTCACATTAGAGCCTGTCCAGTTCACCAAAGGCAATTCAAGGAAACCGTCAAAGTTCTCATCCACATCGATCGTGATGGGAGCGGTGGCATTCAACGTGTCGCCTGCTTTTAGGGAACTATGGTTCAAATAACGGATCAATGTCTCGCTGTTGTTGACGTCGTACGTATAGTATTCTTCTGGAGCAGCAAACAGTCCGTTCAAAGCTCCTGAAAAGAAAACGGCAACTGCTGCACATGCCAATCCAAGAAGAAGGACCAACACTGCGATCCAGTCTTTATTTTTCTTTTTGCTCTTCTTCGTCTTCGGTTTCG
>JAFUBI010000015.1 GCA_017460285.1 Oscillospiraceae bacterium
CATGTTATTACCGGAGATATCGAAACAAGGCTGAAAGCATATACGGAGAAGTACTTCAAAGATCGGGATTGTGTGATCCAGGCATTTGAATGCATGCCAGATCACATCCATAGTCTCTTTGATGCACCACCACAGATCAATCTTGCGGAGTTTGTCAATGCATATAAATCCGCATCGTCCCGCAGGATACGTGCGGAATATCCTGATGAAGTATCAAAGTATTACTGGAAGCCCTATTTCTGGAGTTTGTCCTACTTCATCGGTTCTGTAAGCGATCGAACAGTGTCAGCGGTAAAGAACTATATCAATGGGCAAAAAGGAGATTAGCCGATTCACCCACGTGTGACTCACAGAATCACGCGTGGTACTCTTGGCGGTGGATAGAAGTGCCTCCCATTGGAGCCATAACGATTCGGTTCTTTATCTCAAGATCTCGGATCTTCCACGGTGTCAGCAGTACGTTATATTCTTCTTTCATTGTATTTTCCTCCTGTCACCAGTATACAAGAAAAGAGCGACCATGGATATATAACAAGAGGAGCTATCCGATGTCGGAAAACCCCTCTTTTAGAATTTAAAAAATGATTTGTTTTGGCGAAGAATCATCACCTGACTGAGAGTATTACACCAATAAGTATGCACACCTGTGTTCCGGCATTAAGGATCTCTTCGATCCAGTTGTCTTTTGCGGAATCTGCATTAAAACTGGTCTTAAAATATGCGATAAATGCTACAAAAAAGGCAAGACCAAGAAGAAAGAATATGCTTGCGGGGGCAGTAGAGATAGCGTGCCAAATATAGGAGAAACTAACTTTTGATCTGTTGAGCATGACACCTACGATCATAAGGATCCAGCCTAGGCTCATACCCACAGGCATCATTTTTTTAAGCCAGGGAACTTCTTTTTTGACAGTTGCCAACAACAACTTACAGACTACCATACATGTCCCTGCAAGAAGGGAAAGTACAGCACCAGTTAGAAACAGGTTGCTTTGGAGCGGTTTTGCCAAAAGAGCCATGTCTGCTCTAAACGCTACAACTGGAATGGAGTCCATTAGTGCGAGCCCTAGGGTAAAGCCTTTTTTTGCGGAGTTTATTTCCATTGATATTTCTCCTATATAAGCCCGGGAAATATGATTTCGGATTTCTAAAAAAATGGTTTGGATTATATATAGATTATTTTGATGCTGGCACAAGCGAGAAAAAACTTTGGCTTAACTGCCCAATCTTTATCGGTGCATGCATCACTTCTAGTTGTCCCTATAAATCATTCCCGGAACATGTATCGTATCTACAAAAGGCTGATAATTCGGCTTATTTGCCCAATAATCATCCTTGGAGATTAATGCGTATTCTACTACACCCATCTTAGCTTCGACAAGTTTTCCATCAATCTCTTGCAAATAATTCACTGTTTTTTCACCTGTAGCAACAAAAAAATCTCTTTCTGTTTCTCCAATAATTCCAACAGGTAGTGTTAACTTGTGTATTTCTCCAGTATCGATTTCGAAGTATAATCCATATCCCTCATCGTTGTCTACACGGATCAATAGGTTGTCGTCATATATGCCTACGATTTGAGGATTTACACCAAAATCAGCAACAGAGCCAATTATTTGTTTGATATCCTCCTTCAGAGTATACCGTATTATGTTTTCATCGTTTTTGGAGACATAGTATACGTCACTGTCTTTATATGCTCTACTATATTCTTTTATGTTCCATTTATCAGACATGAATGTTACAGTTGCTTCGGATAAAGACAAAATATAAGCTGTTTTATACGTGTTTGTACCTTGATCCTCTTCAATTCGTTCGGTTTTTTCCACTATAATCTCGTCATCATAAGCTGCTGCTAGAGTATATTGTTCTTTGCCCTCAAAAGAATAAATAACACTTAATACCTTTTCTATAAGGTTTATCATCACAATATCTGTGCCAATTAAATCTTTCGTATCACAATCATATCTTGAAAGAGCAAAAATAAGGGATCCATCATATTGTGCA
>JAFUBI010000224.1 GCA_017460285.1 Oscillospiraceae bacterium
ACTATTGATTTTAACTTGCGTTAACTTATAATTAAATTTTAAATAACGACTGACTATTATAAATTATACTTATGGGTGCTGATATGACATTACGACATTTTCAGATTTTTCAAGCTGTGTGCGATACAGGAAGTGCGACCGGCGCTTCTGACAAATTGAACATCAGTCAGCCGGCAGTAAGCATCGCGATCAAAGAACTTGAAGTATTTTATAACACGAAGCTATTTGAGCGTGTGGGGAGAAAGCTTCAGCTTACCGAGAGCGGAAAGACCTTGAGAGGGCATGTGAACAACGTTCTGGAGCAGTTCGATGAGACCACAACGGTGATGAAAGAACAGATCGGGCAGACACGAGTTCGTCTGGGAAGCAATACCAGTGCGGCGGAAACGAAACTTCCATCTTTGATCGACTCTCTTAAGGAATCGATACCAGACATAAAACTGACGATATTGGCCGACAACACTGAGGCAATATTGGAAAAACTGATGCGGAATGAGATCGATTTTGCGCTGATCAATGAGCAGACCAATAATGACCAATTGGTTTCTATTCCGCTGTACTGCGAAGAGATCCGCGTCTACTGCTCTCCTGATCTGTACAATGAAGATATGATCACTTTTGAACGGCTGAAAGACATGCCTTTGCTGTTCCGTGAAAAAGGGAGCTTTGTTCGGGAGACGATCTGCTACGCGGCAGAGAGATACAGTTCTCACCTTAAACCTGTGGTTGAAAGCACCAGTACGCTGAGTTTGATCACGCTGGCTAAGCGAGGAATGTGATTTGTCTTTCTTCCACATCGTTTTGAAAAACTGTATGACATGAGCGGCCTGCGATCTGTGACGATCGACAATGAATCCTTCAGTTCGGACTACTACTTTGTCTATCATAAAAACAAATATCTGACAAATATGATGCAGCAAGTGCTTGCCTATATTCGCACGCTATAAAAAAGAGAGGATGTGCTATCCTCTCTTCCTTTCGAGACTATATGTCATTCTTCGATGTTCTCTCTGGATATTGAGAAAAGCGCTGCACCTCCGGCAGCTTCTTCATCTGCGCCAAGAAGGGTGAGGGGAAGTGCGAAGGTGTTGGCAAT
Source organism: Oscillospiraceae bacterium (assembly GCA_017460285.1). Classification (GTDB taxonomy): domain Bacteria; phylum Bacillota; class Clostridia; order Oscillospirales; family Ruminococcaceae; genus RUG11783. The sequence goes on from JAFUBI010000224.1 coordinate 1,097, forward strand.
CAGTGTTTGCAGAACTTTGTTGCGTCTCACTGCATTCCCGGATGCCACGATAGATTCGGAAGAGACTGGCAGACTCTCATACATTTCATACAATTCATCGACGATCCCCTGCAGTGTGGCAAGCACGATCGCCTCCGGTGTGTAGGAGGACTCTGTCAATCCGGTGATCGACCCTGTCTCCGAACTGTTCGACCGTGTTCCAGCAAATGTTGTTCGGACTTTAGGCATGGAGATTTTTGCTTCCAATGCCTCTTTCGCCAAACGGTTTAACGTGTCGTATTGGTCGTCATCTCTGCCCGTGGCTACTTTCACATAGGAATGGAAGAATTCCTCCAGCATAGCATATGCTTTTCCACCGCAAAGCGCGGAACCGACAAGAAGAAAATCCTTTCCGAAAAACGGTCTCAGTTCGAGAACTTCAGCAGAATAGGCTTCGGATACGATGCGAGAGATCTGACTCCCTGTTCCAATGTTGACCAGACAGGCTTCCCTGGCATCATTTAGAGAATATAGGACGCTCGCTTGATTATCTCCGATTGCTTGAAAGACTGGAACATCTCGGAATATCCCAAGTACGACAGGCTCTGCTTTCACCTCTGGGAGGAATGAGGGATCCACATCAAGTTTTTTCAGCGCTTCTAAGTCAAAACGTTTTTCCGTGATCAAATAAAAGCCGAGGCTCGCTGCATTCGTAGGATGGATATATCTAGGAATGGCAGAAACGAGCCGTGCTCCTATGTAATCCATGACGGTGCACAGTTTAACGGCTTCTTTCGGTACTTTTCTTTCACGAAGCATACAGTAGTGGGTGCCAAGCCCATAGCCCGGACTGATAAGATAACCGGTTTTTTCCTGGATCTCCTCCGCATAAGTCTTTCCACTATCTGCTACCGACGTAAGGCGCGTATCCTGCCAGGTGTAGAGAGGAGAAACAGCAAGTCCCTCAGCATCGACATACAGAATGCCATGCATCTGACCTGTAAGTCCGATCGAGCCAATGGGAAAGAACCTGCCAAGAGCGTCGTTGAGAAGAGCGACAGCGAC
>JAFUBI010000225.1 GCA_017460285.1 Oscillospiraceae bacterium
AGACGGTGTCAAGTTGTTGTAGGATTTTTCAATTTCTAGATAGTATACGCAAGACATCGCCCAATGTGGTTTTCTTGTAATTGTGGGTTGGAAGAAATACAACCTTTTCTGGATCCACTAATCCAGAAGAGTTTGTAACTTTCTTCACTTTTTGTGTCCTGTATGCTTTTGTCGCATTTAATGGTTTGGGGTCATCCCATTTCTGCTTCTTTTCCTCTGGCTCAAAGGTAAACACTCCTGCTGCCAATATTGGTGCTAGGTGCTCCAATGTCTTCGGACTCCACCCCATTGGTGTACTGCTCAAGCGGTGAGATAGCGTGTGCTGCACGTGAGGTTCAGAAGAGCCACAGGAAGCGTTCTTGTCGGTATAATTCAATTGGATTCCTTCAAAGTGGTTCGTGAGGTATCCCATTCCTTCAGAGATCGTTTCCGCCCGGTATGGATAACTGTCCTCCATGCTTCTTGCCAGATCATTCAGAAAGTCTTTCGTTCCTTCCTTCAGGGTATTCCATATTGTATTTCTGTAAATACTTTTAGTTGGTTCTGGGATTCCACTCACCGCTTTCACGACGTATTTGTTCACGTGGTACCTATCCACAACAAATTGTGTGTTTTTTGGTAGCCAGTCCAGTCCTGCCTGGATCCATTCTGCTCCATCTGCATGCAAGTACATTTTCACGTTACTAAGGTCATATCTGGCATCTATCTCGTCATACACCTTTTCCCAAAACGCCTCTGTACTTCCAAATCCGCTTATGCTAAACGCATTTATGCATTTGTTCCTGCCTTTGCAGACTTTCTGGACTCCTTCATAAACAGTAGCTGTCATCACTTGAGTCCGTTTTCCTCTTTTTTGCAGGGCTACATGGTCCTCATCCACATCTATATGCAAGATTGGCACTTTCTTCTTTTCTGCTAATGGTTCTGTATCTGGTACTCGCGTCTTCCGGATCTTGTTCATAACCGTCTGCTTAGATACCTGTGAATTCGTTACTTCTTTGCAGGATAACTCATAGGATTCGTGGCATGCGCTATCCACCAGTGCCGCGCTGCACCCTTCACTTAATCGATCGTATGCTTTTACTCCTGCTATTGCATCAATTGGATATTCGTATCCTCCGGATGCTTTCTTGTAGTAAGTTCTCTCATATCTCACTGAACCAAAAACGCTTAACACCGTTCGTCCTTCATTCCGGCGCTCTACAACCAATCCTTTTGTTTTCCGAAGGACTTTGTCTGCCAAGAGAACTGCATCTTTCTTCTTGTATAGAGTTCCCAAATATCTACAAACTAATCCGTTGATCTTTTCTGTCAGCATGGATTCCACAAAGTCCAGGCTGATATCGTCACTGTTTTCTACTTCTTCCAAATAAGCCTTGAATTCTTCACCAAGAATCTCTATTATTTGTTCCACAGGAAATGTTCCTCCTTTGTGACTGATGTTTTGTGGTGAAACTATTAAATCACATTGGGACATTTCCTGCTTTAATTTTTTCACTTGGTGGTCTCCGTTCCGCTACGCTCCACTCCGACCACCAAGGTTCCCACCCCCGGGGAATCTCTATCTTTCTGATTCTCCTACAAAAACTTTACACCGAGGATTTGTAACAGTGTGCGAATCTGATCGTTTTCTCATTGATGAGTGAAGCCTCACACGTATAAATACGCGTGCTTCCTACTGCCGTCATTCCTGACGGTTGTCCTTTAGGGACATCGGACTGCCTTTCCACCATTCAGCCTGAACTCAGCAATCTTACGGTACTTAGACCGCAAGTGCCGCATTCAGGTTACGTAAAGTGGATAAGGTGCAGGTGCTTCTCCTGGCTAATGCAGGGTCTTTTGCCTCCATCGCCAACCTCTCCCTCTCGGGCAAGGATTTTAGTTTTTCTCTTATTATGTATCTTGCTCCGATATTATACGCAGCATTCAGATCGCAGTTGTAG
>JAFUBI010000226.1 GCA_017460285.1 Oscillospiraceae bacterium
GAAACTGCGAACCAAATCTGGTGTGAAGCCGGAAGACTTTACAATCCGAAATCAACAGGAATGTGAGAATATCTTAAAGGAAATAAGAAACAAAGAGTTTAAGATCGTAGATCTAAAGAAGGGCACCAGAAGGAGACAGCCGGAACCTCCGTTCATTACTTCCACCCTTCAGCAGGAAGCTTCCAGGAAACTAGGTTTTACTTCCCGAAGGACCATGAGTACGGCGCAGACTTTGTACGAAGGTGTTGACGTGGCAGGAATTGGGCAGACCGGTCTCATAACCTATATGCGTACCGACTCTCTACGTATTTCTGATGAAGCTGTTGCAAATGCCAAATCTTACCTGATGAAAGCGTTTGGTGAAAAATACGTTTTCAATGGAGAGCGCAGTTATAAACGCAGACAGAGCGAAACCGTTCAGGATGCGCACGAAGCTATTCGACCGACAAATGTAGAGTTGACTCCTGATAAAGTGCATTCCTCACTTACAGAAGACCAGTACAAACTTTATAAGCTTATTTGGGAAAGATTCTTGGCATCAAGAATGGCTGATCAGATACAAAATACGGTTACTGTAGACGTTCAGTCCGGGGATTACTTATTCCGTTCAAGCGGGTACACAATCAAATTTATAGGATTTGCTGCATTGTACGAAGCGTCCGTTGATGAAAAGAAAGAACAACCCACTGAGTTGCCTTTGTTAGAAAAGGATATGGATCTGACTCTCGTGGATCTTAAACATTCACAAAAGTTTACGCAGCCTCCTCAAAGATATACAGAAGCATCTTTGATCAAGACACTGGAAGAGAACGGGATAGGAAGACCATCAACATATGCTCCGACGATAAGCACGATCATTGATAGGGGGTATGTGGAGAGGGATCAAAAATCCAGCAGAACATTGAAGCCTACCCCTTTGGGTATGGTTGTAACGGACGTAATGATTGAAGAGTTTCCGGATATCGTTGACGAAAAGTTCTCTGCGCAAATGGAAAAGAACCTGGATGGTGTCGAAGAAGGGAAAGTTGTCTGGACAGACATGATCAGCGACTTTTATACCGGGTTTGAAGAGAATCTTCAACGAGCCGAAAAAGAAATGGATGGCAAAAAGATCGAAGTCCCTGCAGAAGAGACAGATGTCATCTGTGAGAAATGCGGACGCAAAATGGTCATAAAATCTGGCAAATACGGAAAATTCCTGGCGTGCCCCGGGTATCCCGAATGTCAGAATACGAAGAAGATCGTGATCGAGACTAAGGGGAATTGCCCTAAGTGTGGTTCTAAGATCATACAGAAAAAAAGCCAAAGAGGACGAGTGTACTACGCCTGCGAAAACGGGAAAACATGCGGCTTCATGAGTTGGTATGAACCGACGGATAAGCTGTGCCCTAAGTGTGGAAAGACTTTGTTTAAAAAGAAAGGCAAATCTCCCGCTTTAATATGTGAGAATACTGAATGCGGTTATAGTGAGGCGGTAAGCAAGTGAAAAAGGTTCATGTGATCGGAGCAGGTCTGGCTGGCTGCGAGGCTGCGAATTTGTTGGCAAATAGAGGATACGAAGTTGATTTGTATGAGCAAAAGCCTCAAAAGTATTCTCCTGCTCATAAGTCAGAATCTTTTGCCGAACTTGTTTGCTCAAACTCCTTTAAAGCAAGCAGACTGGAAAGCGCTGCAGGAATGATGAAAGAGGAGATGCGTCGGCTTGGTTCTATATGCCTCGATGTAGCGGAGCAATGTAAAGTGCCTGCTGGAGGAGCTCTTGCAGTAAACAGGGATGAGTTCAGTTTAGGAGTCACAAAGAGGATTCTCGCTAATAAGAATATTGAGATCGTACGTGAGGAGTTCACGGAATTGGATGACTCGGTACCTACGATCGTAGCGACTGGTCCTTTGACTGATGGAAAACTTGCAGAAGATTTGTCCAGACTGACGGGTACTGAATCCCTATATTTCTATGATGCTGCGGCTCCTATCGTTCTCGCAGATAGCCTTGATTATTCAAAACTGTTTTGTCAAAGCAGATATGATAGAGGCGGAGACGATTATTGGAATGCTCCATTTGACAAAGCGGGTTATGAAGAGTTTTGGAATCAACTCGTTAGTGCCGAAGGGGCTGAATTACACAGTTTTGAAGTGGATCAGCCTGTGTACGAAGGCTGTATGCCGATTGAAAAACTTGCCAAAAGGGGTATAGACGCTGCACGTTATGGTCCAATGAAACCGGTTGGACTTAGAAATCCCATGACGGGACATAGACCTTGGGCTGCAGTTCAACTAAGAAAAGAAGATGCCGAAGGAACAATGTTTAACCTCGTTGGCTTTCAGACAAATCTGAAATTTGGTGAACAGAAAAGGGTGTTCACTATGATACCTGGTCTTGAGCATGCCGAGTTCGTACGATATGGAGTCATGCACCGTAATAGTTTTCTTAATGCTCCAAAGGTCTTGGATGATACTCTCAGGATCAAAGGGACGGATCAGATCTATATCGCTGGTCAATTATCTGGTGTGGAAGGCTATATGGAGAGCGCAGCTTTTGGTATCTCGGCTGCAAGGTTTTTGTCTTCAAGACTTGAGGGAAGAGAACCTGCCATGTTGCCGCCTGAAACTATGCTTGGAAGTTTATTGAGATACCTTTCTAGCGAAAACAAAGATTTTCAGCCAATGGGCGCTAACATGGGAATCTTACCTCCAATTGGAGAGATCAAAGATAAAAAAGAGAGATACGCCGCATATGCGAACAGAGGACTGCTAGCATTGGAGGAATTTTTAAAGAAAGAATCAGTATGAGAGAATTAGAAGAAGAAATAGGATATCTATTTGATAATACGGAGTTGCTTCGTGAAGCATTGACACATTCCAGTTATGTAAATGAGCACGGAATGTCACGTGTAGATTGTAATGAGCGTCTTGAGTTCCTTGGAGATGCTGTTTTATCTGTCGTTGTGGCCGAGGAACTGTTCCGTAAAAACCCCAATGTTGAAGAGGGCGTTTTGACCAAGGTGAGAGCTTCGCTGGTCTGTGAAGGCGCTTTGGCGGAATTTGCCAGAGATATTCATCTTGGAGAGTACATGCTTCTCGGGAAAGGAGAGGCAAAAAGCCATGGAAATGAGAGAGACAGCATTCTATCGGACTGCTTTGAAGCAGTGATCGCTGCGATTTATTTGGATGGTGGGTTTGCAGCTGCTGAGAAGTTCATTCGGAGACATGTGCTTCAGGAAGCTGAATTGATCGAGTTGTCACGGGATTATAAAACAGAACTTCAGGAAGTGATTCAACAGAATCCAGAAGAAAAACTGAGATATGTTCACACTGGAGAAAGCGGACCCGATCACGATAAAACATTTGAGGTAGAGGTGTGGCTTAACAGCAATGTGATCGCCAAAGCCAAAGGCAGAAGCAAAAAGCAGGCAGAGCAGAATGCTGCATGTGAAGCTTTAAAACTGATGGGATTATGTTGAAAAAACATTCAAACCTTGCTTTTTTTATCCCTCATCTGGGGTGTCCATATAAATGTGTCTTTTGTGATCAAGTCAACATATATGGAGAGCGGCGTTATCCCTCTATAGAGACTGTCCGACAGACATGTGAGGAGTACCTTCCTGAAAAGAGCGATACCACAGAAATCGCCTTTTTTGGAGGTTCATTTACTGCGATACCTCGAAACATGATGATCGGTTATCTCCAGACTGCATTCCCTTTTGTTCAAGAAGGTCGTGCAAATGGGATCCGGATATCCACAAGACCGGATTATATCGATAGAGATATCCTATCGATACTTAAAAAGTATGGAGTGACTTCAATAGAGCTCGGCGCACAGAGCATGGACGATAAGGTGCTGGAATTAAATGGAAGAGGTCATTCTTCACAACAGGTTAAAGATGCTTCTCGGTTGATCACCGAATGTGGTTTTTCTTTGGGACTTCAGATGATGTTGGGACTGTATGGAGTTGAGGATCCTTTCGAAGATTCTATGAAGACCGCAGATGCCTTTATTTCGCTGCATCCGGATACAGTCCGCATATATCCGACTCTTGTTGTGGACAACACAGAACTTGCAAGGTTGTGGGAAAAAGGAGACTACGTTCCTCTTGATTTGGATTCAGCTGTGATGATATCTGCTAAGTTGATGCGCAGATTCAGAGAGAATAAGATTAAAGTAATACGAGTTGGGCTTCATTCGGAGATGAGTTTGCAGCAGCAGACTTTGGCAGGTCCTTTTCATCCTGCTTTTGGAGAGTTGTGTGAATCCCTTCTTTGCAGAAACCAGATCGAAGAAGCACTTGACGGAGTTAAGGAGGCAACGGTTTATTGTTCGCCTCGTTTACTGAGTAAAGTCAAAGGACAAAAGAAAAGCAATTTAGAGTATTTTAATCAAAAAGGAATCACACTTCAGGTGATCCCAAGCGATGAAGTCAATAGTTTAACAGTAGTTCACCCGTAAGGAGAATCAGACATTGTTTTTAAAGTATGTTGAAATTCAAGGATTCAAGTCTTTCCCAGACAAGACCAGATTGGGTTTTGATCGGGTTTTGACTGGCATTGTAGGTCCGAACGGAAGCGGTAAAAGTAATATTAGTGATGCTGTTAGGTGGGTTTTAGGTGAACAGTCCACCAAATCGCTGCGCGGCGGAAAAATGGAGGACGTTATTTTTGGCGGTACAAAGACCAGAAATCCTATGGGCTTTGCACAGGTCTCACTCTGTCTTGATAACCGTGACAAAAGGATCGAAGATGTTGGGGATGAGATCACAGTCACCAGAAGATACTATCGTTCCGGAGATAGTGAATATGCCATCAACGGTTCTCCTGTCAGGCTTCGTGATCTTAGAGAGATGTTTATGGATACCGGACTAGGAAGAGACGGATACTCCATTATTGGGCAGGGTAGGATCTCGGAGGTCGTGGAGAGCAAGAGCACGGATAGAAGAGAGGTGTTCGAAGAGGCTTCTGGAATCGCAAAATATCGTTTTAGAAAGAACGAAGCAGAGAGGAAACTCACCCAAGCCGAAGATAACCTTTCCAGGCTCCGCGATATTGCAGGGGAACTTGAGAGTAGAATTGGACCTTTAAAAGAACAAAGTGAAAAAGCGAAAAAGTTCTTAGAGTTATCTGAGCAGAGAAAGAGTCTGGAGATCACTTTGTATTGTGATACGATCCGTAGGAGTCATGATAATCTTCACGCTCAGGATGAGAAGATCGAGATCGCAAAACTGGATTATACAAAAATAGACAGTGAAGTTGAGAAACAGGATGCTCTTATCGAGGAGTTGTACGAAAAGAACAGGACTGCGAACGTATTGATTGAAGAAAGCAACAGTCAGATCGATGAGATCACTTCTCGTATCAGCGCACTGGAATCTCAAATTGCGGTTTTAAAAAATGACATCATGCATGGAGAGAGGGATATCCGATCTCTTGAGGATGATAAAAACGCCCTATCTTCCGGGGACTTTGATTTGAAGCAAAGAGTGGATTCTTTGCAGTCTGAAGCTGCCGATAAGATGTCTGAAGTTGAAGTTTTGGATTCAAGTATCAAACAACTTGAAGCCGAACTTTCCCTTCTTATTGAAAACAGCGCACAGACAGATGCTCAAAGGGCTGACTTGGCGAGGATGTTGACAGAAGTTCAGCAGAAGATCACCGATCTTCGTGTTGATGTTGTTGCTGCTCAGTCAGTTTTGGAAACATTGGGTCAGCGTGAGGAAATGATTCTGAATACAGCTCCAGACGAGAAAAAACGCTGTGAAGAAGAACAAGAGGAGTTAGTTCGCATTCAAGAATATCTGGAGCAGATAAATCGCGACTTGGAGAGTAAGGAAAACTCTGCGAATGGGTTTTCTATGAAGTTGCAAAGCAGACGCTCAAAATGTGATGAACTGTCGGAGAGATTGGCAAAGCGGGATGAAGAGATCGCCTTGATGAGACAACGACTTAACCTTTTGAATGAGCTTGAAAGAAACAATGAAGGGTTCATGCCTCCTGTTCGCAAAGTGCTTTCTGCAAAAGAGCAAAAAGAGATCAGCGGGATCGTGGGGACAGTAGGCTCTCTATTGACGGTACAGCCTGGACTTGACCTGGCGATCGAGACAGCTGTGGGAGCTGCTGTTCAGAACATAGTGGACAGTAATGAAAAAGCTGCTAAAGAAGCCATTTCGTATTAGAAAGAAAATCGATCTGGCAGGGCAACATTTTTACCATTAGATACGTTGAGACCCTCAAGATTTGAGCATAGAGAACTTCTAAAAGAGAACGGTGTGATCGGGCTTGCTTCCGAACTAGTGGAATACGAAAAGAAATATGATGATGTCGTTCATTTTTTGTTAGGTCGCATTCTCGTCACTGAAGACTTGGATTATGCATCTCTTGTTGCTAGGAAGTCAAATTATAGAGTACGTATCGTCACGAAAGATGGGCAAGTTATCAATGCCGGAGGTTCTTTCACTGGAGGGTATTCAGGAAGAAATGCAGGTGTTTTCTCCAGAAAAGGGGAGATAGATGCTCTGGAGCAGAAGATCGCTCAGACTTTAGAGGATACAAAAGATGATAGGGAGAAGAAGGATAATCTCCTCAGTGAAATTGAGGCTCTGGAGAATGATCTGCAGAAGTTGCAGGATGAATTGGCATTGTTGCGGGAAGATCGCATCCGAACTGAGGCTGAGGAAAGCCGAGTCTCTGCAATCATAGATTCCCTGAAACACAACTTGGAATTAGCCGATCAGGAAATAGAACAAATAGGTGAGACAAGAGGGCAAAAGAAGAATGACATCGCAAGGCTGGAAAGTGAAATAGCTTTACGGCAATCGGATGCAGAAAGATATGAACAAAATCTTGCGAATTCGGATTCTCCTGACGGATTTATGGAACGCAGAACAGAGTTGATGGAGATCATTGCCGAAAGGAAACTCACCAGGAC
>JAFUBI010000227.1 GCA_017460285.1 Oscillospiraceae bacterium
AACACTTGTTTTCTCATATATCGTCCTTTTGATGACAAAAAAGCCGTTGAGAAAAGTGGAAATGATCGAATCGTTAAAATCTGTCGAATAAGCAATTAACAAGATTGTGTAGAATCACTTAATTAAAGGACTCATGTACTGCTAATTTTGTCGGATACGACAGTTGACTTTACTGAATAAAAGCGTTAAACTACGAAACAGCAATTGTTACGAAGTGGAAGGAAATCAATAGGATGTTCTATTCTTTTAGCGAATTCTATTTTGAAGCTCGATTTTTTAAGGGCTATTATTTCTATGCTCAAAAGCAACAATTGCCGGATAAGGAATAGAATTGCTTTGATTTAGATTTTTAAAGCGACTCGTCCGGCTGGGCGGGTCGCTTAATAATGTTTTAGGAGATGATTCCATGAAAAAACTTATTTGCATTTTTTTGTTAGCCACTTTATGCTTATCACTGGTCAGTTGTGGTTCTTCTGGTTCCTCGGATAGTGAAGTGTTTCATATTGGGATCTTGCAACTTGCAACCCATCCTGCACTGGACGCCGCTACTCAGGGGTTTCAAGATGCACTAAAAGAAAAACTTGGAGAAGATAAAGTAGAGTTTGATCTCAAGAATGCTTCAGGAGAACAAGCGAATTGTGCAACGATAGCATCTGGATTTGTTAGCGATGAAGTAGATCTGATCATGGCGAATGCTACACCTTCTGTAAATGCGTGTGCATCTGCTACGGATAAGATACCGATTCTCGGAACATCTGTTACGGAATATGGTGCTGCTCTTGGAATTGAGGACTTTTCCGGTGCATCCGGAAGAAACATCTCCGGAACATCCGATCTTGCTCCTCTGGATCAGCAGGTGTCTATGATCATGGAGATATTCCCAAGCGCTAAGACTGTTGGGATTCTATATTGTTCAGGAGAGGCGAACTCAAAATACCAGGTCAAAGTGGTATCACAACTTCTCAGTGACAAGGGAATTAGTGTCAAGGAATATGCCTTTACAGACTCAAATGATATTGCTGCAGTGACCCAAAGTGCTTGTGATGACTCCGATGTGCTTTATATTCCCACAGATAATACAGCGGCTGAATTCGCTGAAACGATAAACAACGTAGCTTTGACTGCAAAGACGCCTATATTCACCGGTGAAGAAGGCATTTGCAAAGGCTGTGGAGTAGCTACTCTAACTATCGACTACTATGATCTTGGATATCAGACAGGGTTGATGGCATATAAGGTGCTAGTTGAAAAAGAAGACATTAGTAAGATGCAGATCGAATATGCACCCGAGTTCACAAAGAAATACAACCCTGAATTAGCCAGTGTTTATGGATTAAACTTCGGTTCAGATTATATCCCCGTTGAATAAAATCTTTTCGTAAGAAGGTATCTAATACATGGATTTGCTTGCCTATTTCTCATCTTTAGATCCGTTGCGGTTGCTTCGTAATCTTCCTGGTGGAATCGCTCAGGGTATCCTATGGGGTATCATGGCGTTGGGTGTATATATTACATTCCGTTTGCTGAAGGTTTCGGATCTTACCGTAGAAGGTTCTTTCGCGACAGGTGGGGCGGTCACGGTAATGATGATAACGAAGGGAATTTCTCCAATGGTTGCATCGTTGCTTTCCCTTATTGGTTTGAAAGGTATGGAGGGAGTTTCCTATCCTGCCTGGATCGCTTTAGTTATGAGTTTTCTGGCTGGCATCCTTTGCGGTTTATGTACGGGATTGATGCATAGTTATTTGGGCATACCTGCTATCTTGGCTGGTATCCTTACCCAGTTAGCGCTGTATTCTGTGAATTTACACATCATGGATATGGCAGCGAACACTCCTGTAAGCGTAGATAGATATTCTCTTACTGTTTCAGGAAGATTTGTGCCTGCTGCAATACTTGCAGGATGTTTGATCGCCTTTGTGATCATAGGGATCATGTATTGGTATTTTGGTACAGAGCAGGGCAGTGCTATTCGCGCAACTGGAAACAATCCGATCATGAGCCGGGCTCAAGGTATCGATATCGACCATATGAAATTGATAGGGTTTGCTTTATCAAATGGTATCGTAGCTTTCGCTGGTGGATTGGTAGCCCAATACCAAGGGTTTGCAGATGTGAACATGGGGCGTGGCGCTAGCGTCATTGGTCTTGCTGCAGTAATAATAGGCGATGCATTAACAGAACTATTTTCCAAGAACAGACCAAATTTCGCAGGAAGACTGATATGTGTGATTCTTGGTGGGATCATTTATTATTCCGTAGTTGTTTTAGTGCTTTGGTTGCGGCTTAACACAAACGATCTGAAACTCCTTACAGCTGTTATTGTATGTTTATTCCTCGCTATTCCTTACCTTAAGGAGCAACGCACGACTTCCTTCGCTAAATTCAAAAATAGAGGAGGCTGGAAAAATGCTTAAGGTAGAACATGTATACAAAACATTTCTTGCTGGAACTGTAAATGAGAACATAGCATTGGTCGATCTAAACCTTCATTTGAGTCCAGGCGAATTTGTATCTGTGATTGGTGGGAATGGCGCTGGAAAATCCACGATGCTCAACGCGATCGCTGGAACCTGGCCTATTGATGCGGGCAGGATACTAGTCGATGGAGAGGATGTCACTGCACTTCCGGATTTTAAGAGAGCGAAATTGATAGGGAGGGTGTTTCAGGACCTAGCTAAGTGTACCTCTCCTGATTTAGACCTCGAAGAAAATCTGGCTTTGTCTTATCGCAGGGGGCAATAGCTCGGATTGAAATGTGGAGTGACGATCGAAGAGAGAGTCTATTTTCACGAGCA
>JAFUBI010000228.1 GCA_017460285.1 Oscillospiraceae bacterium
GCTCTCTTCAAATCTCTCTCCAATACTGTGAAAAAAGGCACAGCAAACACTTTTTCATGCACGCTGTGCCTTTTATCGTCTAATCCGTGATCAGTTCTCTTCTTTCTTGAAAGAGGAGGCGAACACACCTGCTGCAACTGCGCATGTCAGAGCGGCAAGTGCCACGAATCGGGAAACATCACCGGTGCTGGGGGATGTGGGAGTGGTGCTGGTGCTGGTCGGGACCGCTACCACCACGAAGGGGGACAGACCGTCCGCTGCAGGAACCGTGAACTCCACTGTACCGCCGCCCTTGTTGGAGCCGCTGTACTTTACCCAGGAACCGCTTCCGCTCAGCTTGTGAAGCACATAGACTTCGTCTCCGGACTTCACGTTTGTGCCCTTCAGGGTAACAGTGAGGTCGGAGTCGAGGTCGGTCTTCCCGCTGTGCCAGTGGATGTCCACCGCATCAACGGCTTTGCCATTGCTTGGAAGTCCGGATCCGGCAGAACTGGCAAGAGCTTCCGCTGCTACCGACTTTGCGTTCTCAGTGGTATCTGTCACTTCAATGTAATCATTGTCAGTGTCCGCAGAACTTGTGCCGGAAACGCCTGTCTTATACGCACTTGCTACGTTGTTGCTCGCTGCATATACAGTAAATACAGATAAGGACAAAACGAGAGCAAGAGCGATAACCGCACTCAATTTTCTTCTCATTTTATTTCTCCTTTCATAAAGTATCTATTAAGTCTCTGCGCAGAGATTTAATGCTTCGTTATTCGCTCAGCCTCCCGATCACGATGTACCGTTCTCCGAAGTTGTCGAACCGGCAGGTCTGCAGGATCAGGAGATGTTCCTGCCCTGTGGGGACCAGCCCGTCCGCCTTGCAGGCGTTGATGTAGTGAACGTTCATGACATAGGTCAGGAAATCCTTCACATCGTAATCCGTCTGGAACCGGTTGTACTGTTCCATGATGTGTAGATTGGAGTAGGGAAGGCTCGCTATGATGTCGTAATGCAATTCCCTGTCCGGAAGATAGACGAAGATCTCGTTGTTCTCCGTGAAGGAATCGTAGTAGGAATAGGTGTACTGAAGTTCCCCGAACATGGATCCGTCCGGCATATTGTGTCCGTAGATGATGGTCATCCTATCGGAGAAGTCGTCTCCGTTGTAGGAACTCTCGGTAAAAAGGGAGCCGGCAAACAGGTAGTTGCCGTAGATATCCTTTCTCAGGTAGTAATCCGGGTCCTCTTCGTTCCGAAGCACCGGGTAGTCCACCTGTGTCCCGGGCACCTTCACCCAGGCGTAGATGTCACTGCTCTCCCCCTGCCAGTACTCGAAGTCTATGGGGCTCAAATAGGGTTCCAGCTCTTCTATCGGTTCCACCGGAACATCTGCCGGCTGTATATCCGTCGTCTCCACATCCTCCGGGACCGGTGGTGTGGGCAGCGCCCGGTTCCTCGTTCCGTACAGGTAGAAGACGAACAGTCCCAGACTGATGAGGAGAAGGATCAAAGCAACCAATGCTCTCTTCTTGTTCATGTCATCCCTTCCCCAGCAGCATCTGCCCGATCTCGTCGATCCGGTCCAGGGCATCCTGTCCGCATTTCCGGAGGATCCGCTCTCTGGCTTCCCCGATCTCCTGTTTCCGGGAGGTGGTGTTGTGGCAGTCGGAGCCCAGCACGTCTATGGTGCCGTTCTTCAGCATCCTCATGGCTTTTCCCCTCGTCTTCCATTCCAGGAAGAAGGAGGCGTTGCTCTGGAGGATCACGCCTTCCTCATGGAGATCCTCGAGGACTTCTGTCCTGTTATAGGGGAGATACCTCTCGATATGAGCCAGCATCACCTGGAAGTTGGGATCCCGGTTCAGTCGGATCACATCCTCCGTCATCCGGTCTGTCCACCGGGAGAAGGGCATCTCCAGAAGCAAAACATTCGTTCCTCTCAGTCTCAGTTCCTCGATATCTTCCGCGTTGCAGATCCCCTCGAAATACTGGACTTCCGCTCCGTACCGGATCTCGGGGAGACCCTCTGTGAGGTGGGACTGCAGCCTCTCTGCTGCCGCCTGCCTTCTCTTGAGGAAGGCGTCCGGGGATTCCCTGTGGGCGTAGTAGTGGGAGGTGGAGCAGATGAGATCCACTCCCTGTTCAGCAGAAGCCTTCAGCATGGCGATACTTTCCTCGGTGCTCCTGCTCCCATCGTCAAAATGGGGAAGGATGTGGGAATGGAAATCGATCATGAAGAGCCTCCGCAGGCTGCCGCCATACTGCTGACTCTACAGATCAGTCCTCCTCCGCGTTCGGAGTGGAATAGTAGTGGCTGCCATATTTATAGTACTTTCCGTACTTCCCGCCATAGCGGGAGTAGGACTTGCTGCTGATATTCGTATTGGTGAGAACGAACCCCAATATCTTGACCTTGGCGAACTCCAGCTGTCGGAGCGCTTCGGTCACCGCTGCCTTCCTGGCGAAGTCGCTCCTCACCACGAAGATCATGCCGTCCACGATGTTGGACACCACCAGAGCGTCCGGAACAACGTTGAGAGGGGGAAGGTCCAGGATGATGTAATCCACGGAATCCTTGCACGCCTCGATCATCTTCACCATCTCATCGGAGGAGAGAAGTTCTGAGGGGTTCGGAGGGGTATCACCGGAGGTGAGGACCGTCATGGACTGGGAGATGTTGCTGTTTCGGAAACAGGCAGCAGGATCGCTGAGTCCCGCCAGCATGTTGGAGAGTCCCGGTTTCTGCCGGAGCCCCAGTCTCGTGGCGATGGTGGGTTTTCTCATGTCCCCTTCAATGAGGAGGACCTTTTTGTCGTTCTGGGAGAGAGAGTACGCCAGGTTGATCGCCGTGGTGCTCTTTCCCTCCCCCGCGTCCGCGCTCGTCACGCCGATGACCTTGCACTTCCCGTTGTTGGGAAGGCTCAGCATGATGTTGGTACGGAGAAGGTTGTAGGATTCCTTGGCTGAGAAACTGAGGTTCGGACCGATCATCCGCTCCTCTTTCTTCTGGAACAAAATAGTATCTTTATCTCTCTTTTTCTTGCCGAACAGTGCCATCACGCGTTCCTCCTTCTCTCGTTCGAGTCGGAGTCGCCGTACCCGTAGCCGTAACTGTTGGAGGAAGTGGATCCCAGCAGTTCCGGGATCGCCGCCAGCATCGGCAGATCGAAGTTGTCGGTCAGGTCTTCTTCGGTGTGGATCACGTCATCCAATAGATCCAGCAGGATGATGATCCCGCAGGAAGCCACGAACCCGACCATCAGCCCGATCAGGGTGTTCTTGGAGTTGCTCGGAGAACTTTTCTTGGTAGGAGTCACGGCGCTGTCCACGATACGGACGGAGCATCCCTCTATGATACTGGCGATCTTGTTGGGCAGAAGGTTCGCGATGGTGTTGGCGATGAGTTTCGCCTCCTCCGGATCCGCGTCCGTCACCACGATCTGGAAGATCTCGGTGCCGTTGACACTGGATGCGCTCACCATCTCCAGAAGCTGCTCATAGGTGTAATCCACCCCAGTCTGCTCTATGACGTCGTTTAATGTATTTCGGGACCGAAGGATGACCACATAGGTATCCACCAGACTCTGCGCAGCAGAGAGGTCTGATGCGCTGATGCTCACCTTTGTATTCCCCAGGGAGATCTCGCTGTTGTTGACATACATCAGCGCCTTCGCCTGATACAGAGGTGTGATCAGGAAAACGGATATGCACGCCGCGATCACTCCGCAGATCAGGGTGGCAGCAGCGATCCATTTCCAGTTCTTCAGCAGGGTCTTCGCCAGTTGAAGCAGATCGATCTCTTCTTCGTATCTCTGTTGATCCATATATACCCCATCATCGTGTCGTCACATCTCTGTGTGTGACGATACACGTGTTTTCTTATCTTCATCTTATCTAGCAGGCGCGATCCCATCTCCCGTTGCCTTTCAGCATCAGGAGGGGCTTCCACCCCGCCATACCGATACATGGTATATGATACCACTTTATGTCTCTTTTGTATCCATTTATTGCTTTTTTTGTCACTTTGTCCCTTTTTCAGGATAGACACATCTTCTTCTTTGGAACAAACTCACAATGAGCATTATCCATTATTGTCTTTTACCATCACTTTATTCCAGTTGATACGCTTTCTTTCATTTACTTTCCTACTTGCTACATTTTCCTAAACGAGGAGACCGCTTTGTGATCCATACTGCCTTGGGAGGAAATGCCATGGTCAACGCATCCTGGTAAGATCAATTCAAGCCAATCGTCCTGCAGCGAGGAGTTGAATATTGGGAGTTGAATATTGGGAAATGAGTAAGTGAATGAGTTGGAAAAGATGGAGTACGTGGAAAAGAGTCTTGTACAGCAGTGAAGATTACCAAGTGGAGATTCGAGTGGAAGGTGGTAGGAGAATTCTTCTTTTCTATTTCTCCTGCAAAACTATACATTGAGCCCGAAAAAGGAGCGTCCAACAGATCTGAAAAAGAACAAACAGACGAAGTAAAGTGTATAAATTACTTTATCCGTTTATTTTGCATAGATTAAGCGAGTTATAGCATTCATTTCCTGTTGTAATATTCAAATATATGATTTATAATTTGCTTAATCGCATAAATATTATAAGTTTAAGTAAATTATAAAAGGTGTGTGTATGATTATTGGGCGAGAAGCAGAGAAAAAGATCCTGCGATCAGCTTTGACATGTGAGTACTCCGAATTCATTGCCGTTTATGGCCGAAGGAGAATTGGAAAGACATTTCTGGTGAGGGAGGCATATAATTACCGCTTCACTTTCCAACACGCCGGACAATCGAAGGGAAATATGAAAACCCAGCTACGTGCGTTTGAGGCTTCCCTGAAAGACGCAGGATATCCGGTCAGGGAAAAGGCATCAAACTGGATGGAAGCATTTGAATGCCTCAAAGACCTGATCCGTACATCGACAGAAAAGAAAAAGGTGATCTTTCTGGATGAATTGTCTTGGATGGATACGCCGAGAAGCGATATGGTCGCAGCTCTCGAAGATTTCTGGAACGGATGGGCTTCTGCCCGGAAAGATGTCGTCCTGATCGTTTGTGCCTCAGCCACGTCCTGGATGCTTTCCAAAATCATACATAACAAAGGCGGGCTGTACAACCGCCTGACGAACAGGATCCACCTTAAGCCCTTCTGCCTTGGTGAATGTGAGATGCTGGCCAAAGAGACGGGGCTTGTTTTGGACAGGACGCAACTGTTGCAGTATTACATGATATTCGGGGGAGTCCCATATTACTGGAATTTTTTGCAAAAAGGACAAAGCATCGCGCAAAATATTGACCGTATTCTGTTTTCAGATGACGCTCCGCTCCGCGATGAGTTTTCTTACCTGTACGCATCCATTTTCAAAAATCCGGAAGGATATCTAAAAATCATCCAGGCTCTCAGCACAAAAAAAGCAGGACTGACAAGAAACGAGATCATAGAGGAAGCACGCCTTATCAACTCCGGAGATCTTACAGCAAAACTGAACGACCTGGAAAACTGTGGATTTATCAGGCAATACCTGCCCATCGGCAAAAAAAAGAAAGACGCGATCTATCAGTTAATCGATGCCTTCACCCTCTATCATTATCACTTTATGAGTTCTCCGCCGTCTGACGCTCATTTCTGGTCTAACCAGATCAACACTCCTGCAATCAACACTTGGCTTGGTCTGGCATTTGAGAAAGTCTGCTTATTGCATGTCCAGCAGATGAAGAAAAGCCTCGGGATCTCAGGCGTCCTTACAAACGTTCAGTCATTCGCCTGCAAAGCAGATGCTGACAGTGGATTGTTTGGATCACATATCGATCTTTTGATCGAGAGAAATGATCATGTAGTCAATCTTTGTGAGATGAAATACTCCAATACGGAATATACGCTTTCTCAGAAGGACTGGAAATCTATCCAGAATAAAATTCACGATCTGCTAACAGCCACAGGCACGAAAAATGCCATTTATCCTACACTCGTGACGCCGTATGGATTAATGGAAAACTCATTCTCTGGCATCATCCAGAATGTTATTACATTGGACGATCTGTTTGTAATGCCATGATCGGAAATACAAAACAAACCTCATGTGCCATGATCCGGTACACAAGGTTTGTTTTCGAGCAACACGCAACACTCAACCGATCGGCAACTTGCCAGGGGACCGGAATCCTCTTCACCCAAACGGGAGAAAAAACGGAAACGATGCAACTCTGGAAACGCTCTGCCCGGCTTCATCGCATCATTTGTTCTTACCTCTTAGCTGCATTCGTTTAAAAGATGTCCGGCTACGTTTTTTTGACGTGAGGAAAGCCCTCTGCCCTGATCATCGGCATCTCTGAAGGCTGTTTCGAAGAAGTAATACAGGTAATACAACAAGCCAGAGCTATGGTTGCTCTCGATAGCATGAGAAAGAAAGCATCACAGTTGGGCATCTTAACTGACGGCGATATTGAAGTTATGACCGATGATGCTCGAGGCAATAGCTGATGGAAAATTGTGACAAGCAGTACTTTCCTTCTTTTTGTCGTCAGCCAATTTCCACACAGTCCAAATCGCTCACTGCTGTTACATTTCTTTTGTTTTCACCTCAATGCTTCTCCCGGAAAATGAGATTCCATATCGGAAATAATATTGCAATTATCGGAAACTTCCCTCAACTTTATCGGAAATTTAGTTGCAGTATTTCCGATTATTTCCGATATGATGGTGTGTTATTTCCGATTAGAGTTTCGGAAAGTACATTAGTCCCTACATAACATGTTGTTGCTTTTAAAACAGAAACAATTCTTCAGCACTAATTTACTGCATAAGAGCAAGGTCAAGACCATCCTTATAGGTTGAATCATAAACTGCCGGAACGTGACAAGAATTATGTCATGTTCTGGCAGTTTTGTTATCTTTTAAACGGTTGTATGCAAAGAACGGCATACTTCGCTTGCCACAATAGGCCATCGTATCTTCGATCCGATGCTCCGTCAAAACGAAAGTCATTATCTCAAATCGCTGTAAAGATCCTTTTTATATATCCCTCGCTCGATCAACTTTCTGAAACTCTCTACAACGAATGGTTTGTCTTCTTTATAGGTAACTCCGAACCACCGGTCTTCTGTCGGAAGCACGGAAATCTCCATTCCTCCTTTTAGTACTTCATCGGCTATTGTCGGAAGGAGATACTCGCTTTTAAGAGGGTCCTCCATGTTCTCCAGAAATCTCGGAAATCCTTCTTTCAGTACATCGATAAACTCTTTGGGATAGCACCAGAAATTCATGGATACGAGGGTATCCAGATTCAGCTCCACCCCGTTTGCTGATGCTCCGGACGGTGTCTTCATGATATTCTTCGTCTCCGCGATCCCGGTAAGCCTCCCATCCTCTACACTGCAGAGACCTCTGGTCACCCCTCCATTCTCGGACAATGTGTTCTTCAGCTGATATCCCACCAGAGCGTACCCGCTCCCAAGAAAATCTGCCGCCTTTTTAAACCCGTCTTTTCCGTAATAATCATCGGCGTTGATCACGGCAAAGGGGGAATCGATAATATCTCTGCAGGAAAGGACAGCATGTCCTGTGCCCCAAGGTTTCACCCTTCCTTCCGGAACCGATCCGGGGATATCCGTCTTCTCCTGAAAAGCATACTCGACCGCAACCCCCAACCGGGAACATATAGCCTCGATCCTGCTTCCTATGACAGACCGAAAATCCTCCTCAATGTCGTGCCGTATGATGAAAACGATCTTGTTGAACCCAGCTTCGATTGCATCATGGATACTGTAGTCGATGATCAAGTGGTTGTTTTCGTCAATAGGCTCAAGTTGTTTGATGCCTCCGCCAAAACGCGAGCCGATTCCCGCTGCAAGGATCACAAGAGTCTTTTCCATGTGTATATCCTCTCAATGTTGTTTGTTTTTCTTTTTATATGAAGTTCACACCGCTGATCCCCTCAAATAGCCTTCTACATTTAGGTATTCAACATCCCCGTCCAGTATATCCGCACCACGATAGATGACGGCCTTGCGCTTTATATCTCCAAATCTGAATTCTGTTGCTTTACACTTTTCCGGATCAATTAAGTGTTTATACTGTTCAGGCGTTGATTTTTCGCTGTGCTTTATCTCATAAATCTCACATGTGATTGCTGCGGGATCTGCAATGACCATATCGAATTCACCGACGGCGAACTGCAGTTTGAAGACCTCTTTGTCAGGGTTCGCTATCATGGTTTCCAGAACGACAATGTCTTCCATCATCCTTCCCTTGATCTCATCCATGATACGTTCCAATACGTAATTTCTGTCTTTGGCAGAAATACTCTGGAATTCTTCGTCAAGCAGAAGCTGTCTCACCAATCCTTCTGCCTGTGCATATCTCATGCCGGGCTGAGAAATTGCGGTCCTATACAACTTTTCATTTCTAACAGGTATAAATTCGGTTGGGATTTCTACAGTAAGATCCAGCAGATCCAGGTACTCCTTGATCTCAATACGGTGAGCATCCGTAATCTGAACATTCTGCTCACTTTTGTTCAGTATCTCTAACTTTCTGCGAAGTCCTTCTGTAAAAGATTTCAAGTCAATCCGGTCAAGGATATCGGTAGGGCTTTCTTTGTCTTTACGCAGATTCCTCCGCGAAATACCTAAATCGCTAGAGACGAAATCTTTTGTCAGAACCTCAATAGTAAATCTATGGTTAATGTCCTCAACCACACGATTGATCGCGCTTGTCAGTTCATTCTTTTCAAACAGTTCCGCAAGATGCCGGAAATGTCCGCCATCTTGATAATACCGCAGAGAATGCTGAATGTTTTTTGCAATGGCACTATCGATATACTCATCCGTACTGGCCTTGGTTTTGAAGGTTACCGCTTCGTTATAATGCTTTCCACCCAAACTCATTGTTCCGCCGTACCGAATGTATTCATCTATTCCGGTAATCCCCAGTACTCTTTCAAATTCCTTATAAGGGATAAACGTAGTATGAAGCATAATACAGCGGTCATACAGTTCTTCGCTCTCGGAAAAAACAAAACCCAAAGAGTCTGTTCCTGAAAGTATTATGTGCATGCCGGAAGCTGCATAAATATCGGAAAGAAGAGCAGCACCTTCAATGAAATCAACGGCAAAAGTCACCTCGTCAAGAAATACATTCCTATATCCTTTTTCTGACAGCCACTTTAGATCAGCATTGATGTCTCCAAGTGTATCACCAGGCTTGACCTGAATAAATGCAGTTCTTTCAAAAGCATCAGAAGATAACGAAAGGATCGCCTGTTTAATAAGCGTAGTCTTCCCTGTTCTGCGCAGTCCGTATAGGATAAAGACCTTTCCGGTATAATCCCCCTCAAGATAGTCTTCTAATACAACAAAGCAATCTCTCCGCTGCAATTTTCTTATTGGCTCTACATATCTTCTCAGCGCATCTCCAATCAATATATTGGTTTTGAAAGTATTGCTCTCCATTGTATTTTTCTTCGGCTTATTCTGCAGCGCGTTCTTAAACTCTTTCAGCTCCTGCTGTAGGGTACGCCTCTCCTCAATCAGTGCTTCCATTTCGACAGCAGAATCATCATCCAGATATTTGCTTTTCTTTTTTCCCGCTTCTGTCCACTGATAATACTTTTTTATTTTTCCGTTGATCGTTTTCCTGGATATATACCCAGCAGGCAACTCAGAGATTACCCTCTCCAAATCGCGTATCCTTTCATCATTGTTCTGCATGGCATTGTCCCCCCCTCAGTTTATTCTGTTATAACCCCTTGCTGTATATCTGTCAAGGGGTTATAAGGGGTTATAGCATTCACATCAGCCAATAATCGATTCCGAGATGCACTGCTCTGTCAAGCATCTTCTTTTCTCTTTAGCGCCCAGCCAGGGATCTTGCTTTTTCCATAGCGACACCGATCACCTGATCCATGTCATAGTACTTATATTCACCGAGGCGACCGCCGAACACCACGTTCTTCTCCTTGTCCGCCTCTTCTTTATACTTCAGGAATAGGTCCGTGTTGCGCTCATCGTTCACCGGATAATACGGCTCGTCTCCCGGTTTCCATTCGGAACTGTATTCTTTAGAGATGACTGTCTTCGGAAGTTCGTTGCCGTTTTCGTCCTTCCCGAATTCGAACCACTTATGCTCGATGATCCTGGTCCAGGGCGTCTCCCGGTCGGTATAGTTCACCGCCGCGTTGCCCTGAAAACTCGGTATATCGAGAACCTCCGTCTCAAAGCGCACACTTCGGTACTCCAGCGGACCGAATCTGTAATTGAAATAGGCATCGATGGGACCCGTATAGATGACCGTTTCCGCCATCCTGTCGTACTCTTCTTTCTTTTGCAGGTAATCCTCCTTCAGCCGGACCTCTATCCCTTCCAGCATGTTCTCCACCATCTTCGTATATCCGCCGACCGGTATTCCCTGGTACAGGGCATTGAAGTAGTTGTTGTCGAAGGTGAGCCTTACAGGAAGTCTCCTGATGATGAAACTCGGCAGATCCTTGCAGTCCCTTCCCCACTGTTTCTCGGTATATCCCTTGATGAGTTTCTCATAGATATCCCTGCCTACAAGGGAGATCGCCTGCTCCTCCAGATTCTTCGGTTCCCCGGTGATCTCTTTTCTCTGCTCAGCGATCTTTTCCGCTGCTTCTTCCGGTGTCACTACGCCCCACATCTTATTAAAGGTATATATATTAAAAGGAAGGCTATATAACTCCCCCCTGTAGTTTGCTACAGGACTGTTGGTGAACCGATTGAAGGTAGCAAATCTCTGCACGAATTCCCAGACCTGTTTGCTATTGGTGTGGAAGATGTGTGCTCCGTACTTATGCACGTTGATCCCTTCCACTTTTTCGGTATATACGTTCCCTGCGATATGATCTCTTTTATCGATCACCAACACGGTCTTTCCGGCGTCTGTCAGTTCCCTGGCGCAGACCGCTCCGTATAGCCCGGCTCCTACGATCAGATAGTCAAACATGTGTGTTCTCCCTTCTCTGTCTGTATTCTGTGTTTCCTTTATCTTACCTTATAAAGAAATAAATATCCTCTTTCAAGTGCACCAAGGGTCGTATCCCCTTTCAGAAAGTCTTCCCGGTGATCTCCTCAAACTCCTCATAGGAATCGTATCGGTACACGGTATAGTACTCATCCTGATACACCACTGTCCCCTTGTCCAGATAAGTCAGGTCCTCCCGGGTCCACTCGCCAACGACACCGCCGGAACTTGCGCTGAACGTCATCTTCGCGTTGTCCATGATGAAGAAGACCGGTTTTCCCCTCGCGTATTTGGAGAAATCCTTCTCCATGAGCCAGTACCAGGCACCTGGTTCCTTGAAATCAAGGATCTTGCACAGGTGGATCCTGCCGTTGCTCATCTCAGTGAGGATATCGGAGGCGTCCCAGTCACCAAAGCCAAACTCCAGACCGGAATCCATGACGTAACGGTAGGCTCCGTCCTTCACGGCGTGGACATTGGTCTGGGCGAACCACTTGAACTGGGATATCCCGGAGACCAGTTCAAACAAAATAAGAACGAGACACAACACTTTGCTTGAGTTCAAGCGGATCGGGAAACGGTCAAAATATACCGCGATCAGAAAGACGAACCCGATCCCCGGGAGCAGCATGTATCTCGCAGCCCACAGTGTTGTGGTAAGCACAGGAACAACAGCCGAGATTCCAAAAGAAGACGCGAAGAACAGCAGGATCGTCTGAGACTCTCTTGGCAGTGACTTCCAATTCAAAAGGATCCGCACCGCCATAAAGACGAACGCCGCGCACACGATGAGAAGCGGTATCCCCCACACGGTTCGGAACATATATGTACGGATCCCCAGTAAACTGCCTACGCTCTTGAGCACCGGTATCAGTTTACTTGGTTGAGGCGATACGAATTGAGGTTTCGAGGCATCCCAGAAGGAGTACTTCTGTTTCAGGAATCTGTCATTCACGACGCATCCAAGCACACATGCGACAAAACCGGTCAGGACCCGGAGAGATACCTTCCGGTCCCATTCTCTTTTTCGCACCAGATCCAGTCCGCAGAGAACCACAGATGCACCGAAAAGAGGAAGATAGCACACCGCGAGCATTCGGCGCCCCCCGCACCCCGCCAGAAAAGCCAATATGACCAGCAGGACTGTTCTCGTTCTTCTGAACTTTTCGCTCTCGTTCAGAGACAGACCGAGGGTGAGGAAGATGATGCACAGATGAGGGATGTAATACAGACCATACAGCACGAAATCGTAGTAGATCTCGGAAAACGGCCAAAGGATGAGAGGCGCGAGCCAGATGAGTTTGTCACCAAGGCGCAGCGACTTGCACATGACGAGATAGGAGCAAGCCAGGCAGCACAGGAGGACTCCGGTGCCTGCCGCTCTCACCGCCCGCCAGTCCGAACTCAGCCGGAAGAGAGCGCTCATGACGATCTGGGTATTGAGGACACGGAGCTCCGTGGAGTAGTACCACTTATCCGTTACGAGTTCCCCCGTCCGGGAAAGGAGTTCCGCGAGGATCATCTCCGCAGAATCATCACTGTCCAGATGAAGGATCCCCCATTTCCAGGTCGCCCACACGTGATACAGGATCTCTACTGCCATGACAAGCAGA
>JAFUBI010000229.1 GCA_017460285.1 Oscillospiraceae bacterium
CCAAAAGTGACGCCAGCATAAGTAAATGTGCCTGTAGCAAGCTGGAAATACTGAATCAAAGCAGGAAGTATGCTGACCGAGTTGGCAATAATACCGGTGAAAATGATCAGTGAGATACCACTACCAATTCCCTTCGCATCAATCTGTTCACCCAGCCAAAGAAGAAGCATTGCGCCAGCAGCAAAGGAAACAACGATAACGATTGCTGAGAATACTCCGGCAAAGCCTTCCGTATACACGAGAGCTCCGCTTCTCTTAACCAGTAGATAATACATCAAAGCTAGCAAACACGCAAGACCAACTGCAGTGTATCTCGTGATTCTTGTCAGTTTACGTCTGCCTTCTTCTCCTTCGCGGGAAAGTCTTTCCAATGAAGGGAAAACAACCTGAAGCAACTGAACAATAATCGAAGAGTTGATATAAGGTGAAACACCCAGTGCAAAGATAGCAGCCTGTGAAAAAGATCCACCTGACATCAAATCGAAGAAACCAAAAATCGTTCCACTGTTTTGGTTCAATTGCTCTGCCAACAATTTTGCATTAACAAAAGGTACTGTGATCGCAGATCCAAGTCTAAACAATACAAGGATCAATAACGTGAATAAGATCCTTTTGCGAAGGTCCTCGATCTTCCAAGCGTTCTTAAAAGTTTGGAACATCGTTATACCTCCTTAGCCGTGCCTCCGGCTTTTTCAATCTTCTCTTTTGCGGAAGCAGTAAACTTTGCTGCTTCAACATTCAGTTTCTTTGTAAGATCACCATTTCCCAAAATCTTGACTGCATTTTTCTTGCCAACAAGACCAGCTTCACGCAGATCAAAATGAGTTACGGTGGCTCCATCCTCAAAACGATTCAGTTCAGAAACATTAACGACGTCGTATTCGACACGAAAAATATTAGTGAACCCGCGCTTAGGAATTCTTCTAACGAGAGGAAGCTGACCACCCTCGAAATATGCACCTTTATGGCCAGAACGAGCAAGCTGTCCTTTGTGACCATAACCAGCAGTTTTCCCATTTCCGGAAGCAGGACCCCGACCCTTGCGTTTCTTTTCCTGATTGGAACCAGCTGCGGGTTTCAAATCGTGAATCATCATAGCTTTGGCTCCCCCTTATTCTGTTACTTCTACCAGATGAGCGATCTTAGCAAGTTTGCCTCTAGTTGCAGCGTTATCGGGCTGTACACTAACATCGCCGATTCTTCTCAAACCAAGGGACTTACATGTCGCGATCTGATTTTCAAGACGATGAGCAGCACTGCGAACCAGTTTAACTGTCAAAGTCTCTTCTTTTTTCTTTGTAGTCTTCTTTGTGACTTTTTTTGCAGAAGCATCTTCTGCTTTAGCAGCTTTGGAAGTCTTTTTCGTAGCGGGCTTCAGTTCTTCAACGGCCTGGACTTCTTCAACTGCAGCTGCAGTTTCTTTCTTAGTAGCCATATAAAACCTCCTTAGCCAACTATCTCTTTGACAGTTTTACCGCGTTTTGCAGCAATTTCCTGCGCAGTCATCATAGACTTGAGTCCTGCAAACGTTGCCGGAACAACATTGAAGGGGTTATTTGAACGAAGAGACTTCGTCCTAACGTCTAAAATGCCTGCTGCTTCCATAACAGCACGTACTGCTCCGCCAGCGATAACGCCGGTACCGGTTGGAGCTGGTTTGATCATGACACGGGTAGCACCGAAACTACCAATTGTCTCATGAGGGACAGTTGTTCCACGTCTGGCAATACGAACAAGGTTTTTCTTCGCATCTTCGGTACCCTTACGAATTGCTTCCGGGACCTCAGCTGCTTTTCCTGTACCAAATCCAATGATTCCATTGCCATCACCAACAACTACCAAAGCGGCAAATTTCATAATTCTGCCGCCCTTAACCGTCTTGCTTACACGGTTAATGGAAACGACCTTTTCTTGAAGGTCAAGAGTTGAAGCATCGATTCTTTCCAATTCCTTATCCTCCTATTAAAAGTCGAGTCCGCCCTCACGGGCACCTTCTGCAAGAGCCTGTACACGTCCGTGATATACATAGCCTCCACGGTCGAATACAACTGTCTTGATTCCAAGAGCTAAGCATCTCTCAGCGATCGTCTTGCCAACTGCTGTAGCTGCATCTTTATTTCCACCGTAGCCCTCAAAAGCTTTCTCAACGGTGGAAGCAGAACAAAGAGTCCTGCCAGTAGAATCATCGATTACCTGAGCATAGATATGCTTATTGGAGCGGAATACATCAAGGCGCGGGCAATCTGTTGTACCAGCAATCTTACCACGAACTCTTCTATGCCGCAGAAGACGCTGCTTGTTGCTGTCTTTCTTTGATACCATAATACGTATTCTCTCCTTTCTTAAGCTTTACCAGCCTTGCCCTCTTTACGGATGATGTGTTCGCCCTTATAATGGATTCCTTTGCCCTTGTAGGGTTCCGGAGGACGAATTCCACGAATCTCAGCCGCAAATTGACCAACAGCTTGTTTATCAATTCCTTTTACGATAATGGAAGCAGGGTTTGGAGACTCTGTCTGAACCAAATCTGTATCCAATACCTTTACAGGATTGCTGTAACCGAGGTTAAGAGTAAGTTCATTACCTTGCTTAGCAGCACGATAACCGACACCGGAAATCTCTAACTCTTTTGTGAAACCTTCAGTAACACCAACAACCATATTGTTGATAAGGGTTCGCGTCAAACCGTGAAGCGAACGGTATTCCCTATCATCATTCGGACGTGTAACGGTCAACACGTTACCTTCCAACTCGAGACCGATGCCATTATGTACCTTCTGGCTTAAGGTTCCTTTTGGTCCAGTAACAGTGACCAACCGATCCTCAATTTTTACTTCAACACCAGCAGGGATAACGATCGGCTTTCTACCAATTCTCGACATTTGTTACTCCCTTCAAATTACCAGACAAAAGCCAGTACTTCGCCGCCAAGCTTAAGCTCTTTAGCTTTTTTGCCGGTCATAACGCCCTGAGGGGTGGAAACGATAACTGTTCCCAATCCATTCAAAACCTTAGGCATTTTATCGCAACTGGTATAAATGCGAAGACCAGGTTTTGATACTCTGCGCAACCCAGCAATCACTGGAGTCTTGTCCTCGTTATATTTCAGTGTCATGTGAATGACACCCTGTTTGTTGTCCTCAGTAACCGTCATACCTTTGAGGTAACCCTCATCAACCAGGATCTGGGCGATCGCTTTCTTCATGTTGGAAGCGGGACAATCAACAGTTGCATGTTTAGAGCTGCTTGCATTACGAATACGTGTCAACAAATCAGCGATAGGATCTGTAATCTGCATCTTTAATCTCCTTTCTTACCAACTAGCTTTCTTAACACCAGGAATCTGGCCTGCATATGCGAGATTTCTGAAGCAAATACGGCATACGCCATATTTACGCAGGTACGCATGGGGACGACCACAGATCTTGCATCTGTTATATTCACGAGTCGTGAATTTCTGAACAGCTTTTTGCTTGTTCTTCAAACTTGTCTTTGCCATCTTATCCTCCCCTTTTAACCTGCAAACGGTGCACCAAGTGCAGCGAGCAAAGTCTTAGCTTCTTCGTCTGTCGTAGCAGTAGTAACAAAGCAGATGTCCATTCCACGAACTGCATCGATCTTATCATAATCGATCTCAGGGAAGATCAACTGTTCTCTCAGACCAAGAGAGTAGTTACCACGTCCATCAAAACTATCTCCAGAAATTCCACGGAAGTCACGTACACGAGGAAGAGCTACGTTAAAGAGTCTATCCATAAACTCCCACATGCGGTCTCCACGAAGAGTGACCTTTGCTCCGACCGGCATTCCCTCACGAAGCTTAAAGTTTGCAACAGATTTCTTGGATTTGCAGATAACTGCCTTCTGTCCTGTGATCTTGCTCAGGTCGCTTAAAACAGCGTCCATGATCTTCGGATTTTCCTTGGCATCACCGCATCCACAGTTGATAACGATCTTCTCAAGACGCGGGATCTGCATTGTGCTCTTGTAGGAATACTTTTTCATAAGAGCAGGTGCGACATCTTTGACGTATTGGTCTTTCAGTCTGGGCATTTTCTCTTACTCCTTTCCTACTTAAAATGTGTCGCCGCAACGTGTGCATACGCGAACTTTTTTGCCGTCCTTCTCGACGAACCCAACGCGAGTGCCTTTGTTGCAATGCGGACAAACAGGCATGACTTTTGAGTCATATAATGGAGCTTCGGCTTTTACAACACCGCCAGCTTCGCCCTGTCTGCGTGGTTTAATGTGCTTGGTAACAAGGTTCTGTCCTTCAATAATGACTTTCTTCTCTGAAGGAGAATACTCAAGAACTTTACCTGTGTTTCCTTTGTCACGTCCAGTAATGATCACAACGGTATCACCAGTTTGAATTCTATTCATCACGATACCTCCGATCAAAGTACTTCTGGTGCAAGAGATGCGATCTTCAGATAATCTTTATCACGAAGTTCTCTAGCAACAGGTCCAAAAATACGAGTTCCAACGGGGTTTTTATCCGCGTTGATAATAACTGCAGCATTTTCGTCAAAACGAATATAACTTCCATCATCACGGCGCAAGCCTTTTTTGCTACGCACGATGACAGCTTTTACGACGTCACCTTTCTTAACTGTGCCGCCAGGTGTAGCCTTTTTAACTGAGGCTACGATCACATCGCCAATATTGGCGTACCTCCGACGGGTGCCTCCCAAAACACGAATGCACATGATCTCCTTCGCACCGGTATTATCGGCAACCTTGAGGTAGGTTTGCATCTGTACCACAGAAGCGTCCTCCTTTAATTATTTAGCCTTTTCAACGATTTCTACGAGGCGCCATCTCTTATCCTTGGATAACGGACGTGTCTCCATGATCATTACACGATCGCCGATATTGCATTCATTGTTCTCGTCATGAGCTTTGAACTTTACGGTGCGGCGAATGATTTTCTTATAGAGAGGGTGTCTGTAAGAGTCCTCAATTGCAACAACAATGGTCTTGTCCATCTTATTGCTAACAACACGTCCAATACGTGTCTTACGAAGATTGCGTTCTTCCATTATTTAGCCTCCCTCTCGGCACTCAATTCACGTGCACGGATCTCAGTCAATACTCTTGCGATGTCGCGTTTGACATCTTTAATGCGAAGAGGGTTGTCCAACTGATTGATTGCATGTTGGAAACGAAGATTAAACAGTTCTGCCTTCAACTCAGCGAGTTTGTTGGAAAGATCTGCATCTTTCATGTTGCGTAACTCTGAAGCTTTCATTACTGTTCAACTGCCTCCTTCTTCACAAATTTGCATTTGATCGGGAGCTTGTTGCTAGCAAGACGCATAGCTTCACGAGCAACTGCTTCATCAACACCAGACATCTCAAAAAGAACTCTACCTGGCTTAACTACTGCTACCCAATACTCAGGACTTCCTTTACCGGAACCCATACGTGTCTCAGCCGGCTTTGCTGTAACTGGCTTATCCGGGAAAATCTTGATAAAAACTTTACCACCACGCTTGGTGTAACGGGTCATAGCTATACGGGCAGCTTCGATCTGGTTGGATTTGATCCAAGCAGGTTCTGTTGCCACAAGGCCATACTCACCATAAACGATCTGAGTACCGCGGGATGCTTTACCCTTCATGCGTCCACGATGGACACGGCGATATTTCACGCGTTTCGGCATTAACATTAGCGGTTTCCTCCTTCTGTGCGAGTCCGTTTAACCTTCGTCAAAACCTCACCCTTGTAGATCCACACTTTTACACCGATCTTTCCATAAGTGGTATTCGCCTCAGCAAAACCATAATCGATGTCAGCACGGAGAGTGTGAAGTGGGATAGTACCTTCGTGATAACTCTCACTACGGGCAATATCTGCACCGTTTAAACGACCGGAAATAGTTACCTTGATACCCTTAGCACCAAGTCTCATTGCGCGAGAAATGCTCTGCTTCATTGCACGACGGAAGGATGCACGACGTTCAATCTGTCCTGCAACATTCTCCGCAACGAGCTGTGCATTCGCATCTGCATTCTTGATAGGTTCAATCGAAACCTTGACGTTTTTGCCGCCTACCAGTTTCTTAAGTTCCTTCTCAAGGACGGCAATCTCCTCACCGCCACGTCCAATAACCATACCGGGCTTTGCAACGTGAAGCTTTACACGAACATCGCCGCTTGCTGTGCGCTCGATCTCGGTCTTTGCGAGACCAGCCGCAAACAATTTTTTCTTCAAAAACTTACGGATGTTGTAGTCCTCAACGATGAGGTCTCCCATATCCGATTTCTTCGCGTACCAGTTGGAATCCCAATTCTTGATGACGCCTACGCGAAGCCCATGTGGATTAACTTTATGTCCCATTGTTCTCTCCTTTATGCCTCGCGTTCTTTCAGAACGACTGTAATGTGGGATGTCTTCTTGTTGATGCGGAATGCTCTACCCTGTGCACGCGGACGAATTCTCTTAAGAGTAGGTCCCTGGCATACGAAGCACTCTGCGACGTACAAAGAATCCTTATTCATCTGAAAGTTGTTCTCAGCATTAGCTGCTGCTGAATTGACCAACTTCAATACGGGTTCACAAGCAGATTTGCTTGTGTATTTTAAGATTGCCTGTGCCTTTTTGAGGTCCTGTCCACGAATAAGATCGAGAACGATTTGAACCTTACGAGGGGCTATGCGGCAATTTCTCAAATATGCCTTAGCTTCCATTATTCTTTAATCTCCTCTTTCTTATTTGCTGGATTTGGAGCCCGCATGTCCACGGAACAATCTTGTGGGTGCAAACTCACCTAATTTGTGACCAACCATATCTTCAGTTACATACACCGGAACATGTTTGCGTCCATCGTGAACTGCGATTGTGTGACCAACAAAGTCAGGGAAAATCGTAGATGAACGGCTCCAGGTCTTGAGGATTCTCTTCTCACCCGTTGCATTCATCTCCTGAACGCGCTTCAGGAGACGTTCTTCTACAAAAGGACCTTTTTTAACGCTTCTGCTCATCTGTCTCCTCCATTATTTCTGATTAGCACGTTTCAAGATCATCTTATTTGTGCGATGATTCTTTTTTCTTGTCTTATATCCAAGTGTCGGTTTACCCCAAGGAGTAAGAGGACCTGGATGTCCGATCGGGCTCTTGCCCTCTCCGCCGCCATGAGGGTGATCCACAGGATTCATGACTACGCCGCGAACATGCGGACGTACACCCATGTGACGTTTGCGACCAGCTTTACCAACTTTGACGTTAGCGCTGTCTTCATTGCTTACCTGTCCAATCGAAGCCATGCAGTTGAGCGGTACATAACGAAGTTCTCCGCTGGGGAGACGAACCAATGCTCTGCCGCCTTCTTTTGCCATCAACTGCGCCATGTTTCCTGCACTGCGGACCAACTGACCGCCTTTTCCAGGATAAAGCTCGATGTTGTGAATGATGGTACCAACTGGAATGTTTGAGATCGGAAGTGCGTTTCCAGGTAGAACGTCTGCGTTAGCGCCGCTCTCAACCTTGTCGCCAACTTTCAAACCAACAGGAGCGAGGATGTAACGCTTCTCGCCATCTTCGTACTCTATTAGAGCGATGAAAGCTGTTCTGTTCGGATCGTATTCAATACTCTGTACTGTTGCGACCATGTCGAACTTATTGCGTTTAAAATCGATTACACGATATTTTCTGCGGTTTCCGCCACCATGATGGCGAACCGTGATACGTCCCTGAGCATTTCTGCCGGAATGCTTCTTCATAGGCTCAAGCAAACTCTTTTCAGGAGCTTTTTTGGTCAACCCAGAATAATCTGTGGTCGTCATTCCGCGATGTCCAGGAGTCGTTGGCTTATAAGTTTTAATTGCCATAAATCAAATCTCCTTGTAATTTAGCGGGAACAGGCTTTTCGTTCCCATACTGTGCCTCTCGGCTATTTTCGTTCTCAAGAATTAGGTCATGCTCTCGAAGAACTCGATGCTCTTACTGTCAGAAGTGAGAGTAACGATTGCCTTTTTCCATGCAGGGGTGTAACCAGTGTACAAACCCTGACGGCGTTTTCTGCCGCGAACAGAAATCGTGTTGACTTTCTGGACCTTTACATTAAAAATCTCTTCAACCGCTTTTGCGATTTCGATCTTTTCAGCATCAGAAGCCACTTTAAATGTGTACTTCTTGTTCATTGTTGCTTCCATGCTCTTCTCTGTGATGACTGGAGCAAGGACGACATCTCTAGCGTCTCTCATTTCGCGTAGACCTCCTCGATGCGTTTAATGGCATCCACGGTGACAACAAACTTTCCGCCGTTCAAAATGTCGTAAACATTGATCGTATTTGTCAAAGCTGTTTTTACACCAGGAATGTTAGCAGCGCTCTTTACCAAATATTCGTTCTTCTCAGGAAGGACTAGGAGAGCTTTGCGTTCGACGTTCAGAGCTTTAAGCATCTCAACAACCTTCTTTGTCTTGTACTCATCAAGAGCGATCTGATCTACGACAACCAGCTCACCGTTTGCGAGTTTTGCAGACAACGCGGAGCGCATAGCAAGTGCGCGAACCTTCTTGTTGACTGACTGACGATAATCGCGTGGCTTCGGTGCGAAAGCGACTCCGCCGCCTTTCCACTGAACAGCACGGATACTTCCCTGACGGGCACGTCCAGTACCTTTCTGACGCCAAGGCTTACGACCGCCGCCTGCAACCTCACTGCGTGTTTTGGCTGACTGAGTTCCCTGACGCTGATTTGCCAAATAAGCTTTGACAACAGCATGCATCACACTGACATTCGGTGTGATCTCGAAAACGGCACTAGAAAGTTCGATTTCGGATACCGCTTCGCCGGACATATTATAAACATTAACTTTTGCCATTACCGATATCCTCCTTTACGCTTTCTTTACTGCATTAGTAATGCAAACGATTCCACCTTTGGGACCAGGAACAGCGCCTTTGATCGCAATTAGATTGTTTTCTGCATCAACCTTTACGACTGTGAGGTTCTGTACTGTAACCTTCTCAACACCGAAGTGTCCAGGAAGTTTCTTGCCCTTTGGCGAGTGACGGCTCTGAGTGTTCGGACCCATAGGACCTGCATGACGATGAACAGGACCGGTGCCGTGGCTTTCCTTCAGACGATGTCCGTTGTAACGCTTGATCGTACCCGAGAAGCCATGACCTTTGCTGATTCCGCTAACATCGACCATGTCGCCATTTGCGAATGTGTCAGCCTTAATCAGGTCTCCAACATTGTACTCATCCATGTTATCGAGTTTGAACTCGCGAAGGACTTTCTTGTAGCCAACATCAGCTTTGTCAAAATGTCCCTTCATGGGTTTGTTTGTTTTCTTTACGCTTGCATCACCAAAACCAAGTTGCAATGCGCAATAGCCATCTGTTTCAACAGTCTTCTTCTGAACGACAGGACACGGACCCGCCTCGATGACTGTTACGGGAACAACTTTGCCATTCTCATCGAACAACTGAGTCATTCCGATTTTCTTTCCGATAATACCTTTTTGCACGAGTGTTTCCTCCATTTAGGTTATTGGTTGGCTCTCGCCAACATGACCCGTAGCAGTGTTGCCTATTAGAGTTTGATCTCCACATCAACACCGGCGGGGAGCTGAAGACTTGTCAAAGCTTCCACAGTCTTGTTAGACGGTTTCAGGATATCGATAAGCCTTTTGTGAGTCCGCAGTTCGAACTGCTCACGGCTGTCCTTATATTTATGAACAGCACGCAGGATTGTCACGATGTCTTTATCTGTCGGAAGCGGTACTGGACCAGAGACACGAGCGCCAGTGCGTTTCGCTGTCTCGCAGATGATCGCAGATGCCTTGTCGACCTGTTCGTGATCATAACCCTTAACGCGGATTCTAATAACGGTTTTGACTGCCATATTTGCCTCCTATATTATTTGGTGACTTCGATCCAATACTGAGCCGTGCGTGTCGCCTCATCTCATGTTAATTGCCGGCAATACCTTCACCCTTGGAAAGTGTTCCCGGCCATAACCACCAATAGATGGTATGCTGTTTTAAGGAAATTGGATGGTGTACCCATCATATCCGCAGCCTCAATATTGAATTTTTCGCCCGGTTCTTGACTCGGACATACTCAGCGGAAATTACCTGCGATCTGCAGCAACCTCCCGCTTCATCGCACATCTTCGCAGTCGCCTAAGTATTATAGTAAAAAGAACCAAGAAAAGCAATCTGTTTTTGTCCATAATTGGTTACAAATAGTTACAGATTATTTCTCTGGTTCTTAGTATTAAAAATTGAATATATAGAAGATCTATGTTGATTGTCTCAGTTTAATAGGATTTACCCCAAGTTACCATCTTGTATGCAGGCTTACCACAGCATACACAAGTAGAGGACAATTCTTTCTGTTCGAATGGGATACAGCGGGATCCTATACCAAACTTATCCTTTAGTGCGTCTTCACA
>JAFUBI010000230.1 GCA_017460285.1 Oscillospiraceae bacterium
AAACCTCCAAGGCTTGCCATGTTTGTTTTGTATCAGTATTCCACTCCCGCTTCAAAACGGACCGTTTCCGGAGGAGTTTCCATGATATGAGGATCTCTCAAACATTTGCTGATCTCGCGGAATCCCATCGCGTAAAAGCTTCCGGAGGCAACGCGTTCATCTGTGACGATACCCATCGGGTACACTGTACGAACGGATACGTTTCCTTCACGGTCAACTTCGACCTTTTTCTCCTTTTCACCGATGCTGAAGAACTGACTCACAGTTCCGAAATTATAGATGTGGTGATACAACTTTGGCAAGCGAATAGATGCCATATTGGTAATGAACATGCTGGTATGGAACGGAGATGCTTCCAGAATTGGCTTCGGAAGGATCCCGAAATAATCCATCGTCTTCAGGATTGGGATACCGATCGAAAGAAGGCCAGGAAAACTTAAGAGTTTGTTGACCAACTGTGTCGTCTTGTTGTCAGAAGTTGTCGCCTTGATCTTTGCGATCGCTTCCTCTACTTTATCTGCAACATCAAAAACGGTATCCCGCGGGCTGAAATAGACCTTGGCCGTGGATTCCTCAAATTTGGCGCGATCCGGCTGATGCACCGCGACAAAGCAAACACTCAAGTAATTTCTCGCATAAACTTTTCTTCCGACACAGAAGCGATTCATCTCCGGCATATTCGCAACCGCTCGGACATATGCAGCAATAACGACTGCAAGTGTGGACATGGTGTGTCCTTCTGCTCTCTTCTCCCTAACGTACTCTGTCAGAGTGTGCTCGTCAAAATACACCGTATTGAAGTTCTGCGCATCTGCGCGTGTAGGCATGATGTAGGGCGTCACTCTGGTAAAGATGTCCATCTCTTTTGCGGCATTCTTTCCATCACTACGAAAACCAAACATAATACTTGTCTCCTCTATGAATTGTATCTTGGATGCGGATGGTAATGCTCAAATATGATGCAATCCT
Organism: Oscillospiraceae bacterium; assembly: GCA_017460285.1. GTDB lineage: Bacteria > Bacillota > Clostridia > Oscillospirales > Ruminococcaceae > RUG11783. The sequence continues at coordinate 970 of JAFUBI010000230.1, forward strand.
CCGCTTCTTCCATTTTTCTCTGTTCTTCCTCGTTAGGCACCGTCCACATAACGGAGAACGCCCCCAGTTTTTTCACGATGCGCAGAGCAAGATTCCTTCGGTCGTATCTATAAGCGATAAACTGCGGTCTGCAGGTAAAATTCAGGAGCAGTTCGGATATCAAGTTTACGACAAAAGAGCCTTTGGTTCCAGGCTCAGCCGGTCCGTTAACAAGCAATCCGCGAGTCACATCGGGAAGGTTCTTCCATACCCACCTTACAGGACCTGGATGAAAACTCTCAATGCAGTACTCGCCTTTGTAGTCTTTGAGTTCCGCCGCTGTCGCTTCGCAGACCTGTGTATACCATTCCATATCAAGTCCTTCCGCCTTGATCTCCACGATCAGCGGGTTCCTTCCCGCTACCGTGTCCAGAACTTCCCGAAAGGTCGGGACCCTCTCATCCGTACCAGCTAGTCTCAGTTCACAGACTTCGTTCCAGTCCATCTCCCAGACTTTCTTATCCACACCACATATGCGGAGAAAATCGTTGTCGTGGAATACGATGAGTTTTTTATCCCTTGTAAACTGGACATCAAGTTCGCAACCGTACCCCTCCTGCATCGCTGCTTCGAAAGCTTTCAAGGAATTCTCAGGAACACCGTTGTCGTTGTCGTAAAAGCCTCTGTGAGCAAAATTCCGATGCACAAAAGAAGCCTTCTGATCCTGTGAGGCTCTTCCGGGAAAGACTAAAAACAGATAGATCGCTACAACAGCACAGTACAAGCCCAATGCGAGCAATAAGGATTCACCAATCGTCATTTTTCAAGTGCCTCTGTGTTCGTGTTCAACAGTTTATCTACCATCAGGATCAGCGTTTGCGTCTTGGAGTCCCGGATCTCACCGGACATTGCCATCTTCACCGCTTCAGACAATGGGATCCTGAAAGCGTCCAGATCCTCATCTTCATCTACAGGCTGTTCCCCATGGTGAAGTCCTCTCGCACGGTCCCGATGAAGAACTTCGCTTGTGTAACCGGGAGAAGGAAAAGACGCAGACAATTTGTCGATCCTGTCCGCGGTGCATCCGGTCTCCTCTTTTAATTCCCGAACGACAGCCAGATCCGGATCTTCGCCTGGCTCCAACTTCCCTGCAGGGAGTTCCAAAACCTCTTCGCCGACTGCATACCGGAACTGCCGGACAAACCAAAGTGATCCGTCATCTTCAAGAGCTGCCACGCAGACCCCGCCAGGGTGTTTCGCAACCTCTCGGATCGAAGTGTTGCCATTTTCCAGACTAACTTCATCACGATAAATATTGAGAAGTTTCCCTGCGTAAACTTTCTGACTTGTCAGTTGTCTTTCCAATACTATGTACTCCCTTTCGTACAATTGCGTACATTTTAGCACGTCCCTCCTTTTAACTACAAATTTCTTAAGAAAAATGCAAAAATAGAAAGTGAGCAATTAAAAGAAAAACAGAGATATTCGAAGAATTTTGAAGGTATTAAATCTTATTTTAAAAAACGTTCTTTTTTCTGTTGACACCAAAAAAGGGCAAGGTTATAATTCATCTTGCGCGCAAAGCGCCTCGAATATTCATATCGGCTATTTCAGCCACACTATAACAGGAGGAACTCAATGTCCACTACTCTGCAGAAACCCGCAGCAGTTGAACGTCGTTGGTATGTTATCGACGCAGCTGGAAAACCACTTGGACGTACAGCTGCTCTTGTCGCGACTCTTCTTCGCGGCAAAAATAAAGCCACATTCACTCCCAACGTGGATTGCGGCGACAACGTGATTGTTATCAATTGCAAAGATGCCGTTCTGACCGGCAAAAAATTGGATCAGAAAACCTATTATCATCACAGCGCATACATCAGCGGTCTCAAAGCCGTCAAAGCGCGCGAGATGATGGATACCCGCCCCGAGCGCGCCATGTATCTGGCAGTTAAAGGAATGCTGCCGAGCAACGCTCTTGGTCGTAAAGCTCTCACCAGACTTCACGCATACGCTGGAGCAGAACACAAGAATGCTGCTCAGAAGCCCGAAGTCTATGAAGGTTAAGAAAGGAGTCGAACATGTACGAATCTAGACCTTATTTTGCAGGTACCGGACGTAGAAAAACATCCGTTGCACGTGTCCGCCTCTACAATGGAACCGGAACGATCACAGTGAATGGACGTGACATCAATGACTATTTTGGTCTTGACACTCTGAAATACATCGTCCGTCAGCCCCTCGAACTGACAAACCTTACCGGCAAGTTTGACGTAGTCATCAACGTAAATGGCGGCGGTCTCTCCGGTCAGGCTGGTGCAGTCCGTCACGGCATCGCACGCGCGCTGCTTCTCTACGATGAGAATCTCCGCAGCGAATTGAAGAAAGCGGGCTTCCTGACCCGCGACCCGAGAATGAAAGAGCGTAAGAAATACGGTCTCAAAGCCGCTCGTCGCGCTCCGCAGTTCTCCAAGAGATAACGGGAGGATATTATGGCTAACATTAAATCTCAGAAAAAGCGCATTATCACAAGCCGCAAGGCAAATGCTGTTAATCGTGCAAACCGTTCTGAACTCCGCACTACCCTCAAAAAGGCAAATGCAGCTCTGAACGCTGAAGGCGCAGATAAGAATGCTATCGTATCCGATACGTTCTCTGCTATCGACAAAGCAGTCCGCAAAGGTGCTTTGAAGAAGAACACAGCCAATCGTCGCAAAGCCGCGATCGCAAAGGCAGCAAACAAATAAGATTGCTGAGGACCTACCGGAGATTATTCCGGCAGGTCTTTTTTTGCCTATTGCCCGCCCTCACTTAAACTCTCTATAATTTTTTGTATGGAAAACACGAATATTATTAAAGAAAAAATCAAGAGGATTCGCTGCATATTCTTTGATCTGGACGGAACACTGATGCACGTGCATCCGACCTTTATCTCACAATATTCAGCAGATGTTCTCAATTCACTGCAGGAAAAGGGCTATTTTGTAGGATTCTCTACAGGAAGAGCTCTTACTTCACTTGGTTTTCTTCTGAAACCAGTCGGGCTTCGCACGAACACCCTTTCCATAGGATGTGCCGGAGCGGAGATCGGTGTTGCCGGATCCCTTCCGGGAAATGCCGCTTATCTTCGTCCTTTCCCGACAGACACCCTTGTGGAAATGCTTCGGGTCGCCCTGGATATCGGATTAAATTTTTCTCTCGACGCTCATGGAACGCTCTATACATCAGAGAATCTGGAATATGCGGACACATATATGTCCAACTATCGTCTCGCACAGCAACTCGGCGTATTTTATCCCAAGCCTCACCCTGTATCTCTTGAGAACATCGATATCGTCGCGGATGGAACGGTGATGAAGCCGATGTTATGGTTTGAAAGTGAGGCTCAGTTTCATAGGATGGACCCGTGGTTCACAGATCATCCCGAACTGCACTATCAGTCCTCCGGCTTTAATCTCATGGAAGTCCAGACAAACGATATCAGCAAGGCTGTCGCCTTAAGAATGGTAGCGGATCGTCTGGGCATCTCCTGTGAGGAATGCTGTGTATTCGGTGACAGCGAAAACGACCTCCCGATCCTGAAAGAAGCCGGTCTTGCCGTAGCGATGATCAACGGCTATGAGAGCGCAAAACAGGCTTCCGATCTCGTCACGGAGAATGACAATATGCACGATGGTGCTGCCAAGACAGCTGCCGAACTGTTTTTAAAATGAAGCGACTGTATATACTTTTGATCGTCTTTGCCCTTCTGATGAGTTCCTGCTCCGTTTCGTCAACTGAGGTACCGCAATCCAAACCAATCGATCCGAATAGTGTTCCGGAAGAACATCAGCAAAACTCGCCTGTCTTTCAAAGCAAAGCAGAGGAGATCCTATCTGCAATGACACTGGAGGAAAAGGTCGGTCAACTCTTTTTTATCCGTCCAGACAGCCTGTCTCCTTCTCTGGATGCGCAGCAGGTCAATGATCCCTATCTGTATGGGATCACAGATGTAGACAGTGACATGCTCACCTTCCTGCGGCAATACCCGGCAGGCGGGATCGTCTTTTTCGGGAAAAATCTCACTGATCCGGATCGGTTATCTTCTTATATGGATCAGCTCAACGCTGCTTCACCGATCCCTCTTACATTTGCAATCGATGAAGAAGGAGGGGGCGTATCCCGCATAGCTGAATCAGAGCCTTTTCAAATTGAAAACTGCGGTCCCATGGGGAACCGGAAGGATCAGCAGGAAGCATATGAGGCAGGCAATTACATAGGCAGTTATTTGGGACGTTTCGGATTCACGTTGGATTTCGCACCCGTCGCGGATGTGAATTCCAACCCCGACAATATCGTCATCGGAAACCGTGCATTCGGTTCGGATCCGCATTTTGTCTCGAGGATGGTCTCTTCTTTTCTGCAGGGACTTCACGATAAAAATATAGCAGGATGTCTTAAGCATTTCCCGGGTCACGGCGATACATCCGGAGATACCCACAACGGCTATGTCTCGGTCACAAAGACCTGGGAGCAGCTGGAAGAAGCGGAACTTATCCCTTTTGTGGACAATCTGTCCTCCGCTGACCTTGTTATGGTGGCCCATCTCACACTCCCCAACATCACAGAGGATGGGCTTCCCGCCTCACTGTCCAAGGAACTGATCACCGGAAAACTCAAAGGTGAACTTAGCTATACAGGATTGATCGTAACGGACGCTTTAGCTATGGGTGCTATCCACGACAACTACAGTTCCGCTGACGCAGCGCTGCTGGCGTTTGACGCTGGCGCAGACATTCTTCTCATGCCTTATGATTATCGCGAGGCCTTTGACAGTGTCCGTTCCGCTGTTCTCTTCGGAATCATCACCGAGGATCGGCTTGACGAAAGCGTCCTCAAGATCCTCGAATTCAAGGAGCGGTACGGGCTCATCTAAATCTCTGGGAAGTGAATTACCCATGCTTAAAAGCCAATGTCATTAAGTTAAGAAAAATACGATGTAAGTCAAAACCACT
>JAFUBI010000231.1 GCA_017460285.1 Oscillospiraceae bacterium
AGACTGTTGCTGCAGCTGATATGCTAGTCCCAGGAGTAGGGGAATTGGTTGGCGGCAGTCAACGTGAGGAACGGTATGACGTTTTAGTTGCCCGAATGAAAGAGTTAGGGATGGATCCTGACGACTATAAAGAATATCTTGATCTTAGAAAATATGGTTCTACAAAACATGCGGGATTTGGTCTAGGATTTGAACGTTATCTTATGTATGTGACTGGAATTAGTAACATTAGAGATGTTCAATTGTATCCACGCACTTTTGGAGCGCTTTGATGAAAAAAGCTTTAATTGATTTCAATAACGAAGAGTTATCGGCTCTATATAGACTCCTATCATCACGCTATGATTCTTTTCGCGCGCAGAATTTAAAACTAAATATGGCGCGTGGCAAACCTTCTCCAGAGCAATTAGATTTGAGTGAAGATGTGCTTAATGCTGTTACTGATATCAATAACTGTTATAGCCGGGATGGGATAGATTGTAGGAATTACAGTGATTTTTACGGATTAAGTGAATTAAGAGAACTTTTCTCCCAAATATTATCTGTTCCTTTCAACAATGTGTTAATAGGTGGGAACTCCTCATTAACTCTAATGTACGACACTATCTCTAGGGCATTCCTTCATGGTTTGGCAAATTCACCTAGACCCTGGTCTCAAGAAGAGAAGATTAAAATGCTCTGTCCAGTTCCCGGATATGATAGGCATTACACGATATGCGAAAGTTTTGGAATCGAAATGATATCGATCCCTCTAACAGGATCCGGACCAGACATGGATATGGTTGAGGAACTTGTTGCTAAAGATCCTTTGATTAAGGGTATTTGGATCATTCCTGTCTATTCTAATCCTACTGGTGATATTTATTCGAATGAAGTTCTGTTTCGATTAGCAAATATGCCTGCAAAGGCAAATGACTTTACAATCATTTGCGATAATGCTTATCCTTTTCATACCTTAACTGGATCTTTTGTTAAACCTATTTGTTTATTCGATATGTGTTGTGCTGCCGGAAATGAAGATAGGCCCATATTCTTCGCTTCCACAAGTAAAATATCCTTTGCAGCTGGTGGTGTATCTTGCATCGCAATGAGTGACTCAAATTTCAAAAAAGCGCTTCCATCATTGCAGGCACAGTTCATTTGTATGGACAAGTTGAATCAGTTACGTCATGCTAGAGTATTTTCCGATTTGGATGCTGTAAAATCACGTATGCTCCAGCATTGTGAATTGCTTTCGCCCAAGTTTGATTTGGTTGAGAAAGCTCTTGATGCCAATCTTTCTTCTTATGGTGTTGCCTCGTGGAATCTACCATTAGGTGGATATTTTATTTCTTTAAAAGTCATGGAGAACACCGCTAAAAGGATAATCGGTTTATGCAAAGATGCTGGACTTATTCTTACATCTGCGGGTGCAGGTTTTCCATATTCGATCGATCCTCATGATTGTTATATTCGTTTAGCTCCATCTTATCCTTCACTTGAGGAATTAAATACCGCTACTGAATTATTATGTATTTCTATTCTTCTTGCTTCTATTGAAAATATTCTATCATTTAGTGATTAGGGGGTTTTATTATGCGCTGTCCTTATTGTGGGGCCTCAGATACAAAAGTAATTGATTCAAGACCTTCTGATGACGATCTTAAGATACGCCGCAGAAGGGAATGTATAGTCTGTGCCAAGAGATTTACCACTTATGAAGCAGTAGAAACTACTCCTTTGATCTTGGTCAAAAAAAATGGAGAAAGAGAGTTATTTGATAGAGAGAAATTGCTTAAAAGTATGCTCAAAGCATGTGAAAAACGTCCCATAAGCGCAGCACAACTAAGTGGAGTTTGCGACCGTGTCGAAAAAAACTTACTTAATAGATTGGAAAAAGAGATCTCCACAGAAATAGTTGGTGAATTGGTAATGGATGAGTTAAAGCAGATTGATAAAGTTGCTTATATACGATTTGCTTCGGTTTACAGAGATTTTAGAGATATAGAAACATTTTTAAAGGCAATTAATGAAATACAAACGGAATAAGTATAACAAAGCACTCGGTGAAGCGGGTGCTTTGTTGTTATATGATTTAGCTACTTCATTGAAACACCACAGATGTTTTTTGTATAATTTACGTGTTATGGAGGATCAAAAACATGGATTATTCTGTTCCGGTTACTAGTTTTGTTAATGAATTGCACTTATCCATACTGCACGATCCAGGCAATCTAGATAGTAGGAAAATTCTAATTCCGGATGTCAGCAGACCAGGAATGATGTTGTTAGGATTTAAACAGCATTTTGATCCAAGGCGTATTCAAATTATTGGGTTGATGGAATATACCTATTTGGAAGAACTAAGTTCGGAAGAGCGATATGAGCATCTCGACCGATTTTATCGTGAATGCCCCGTGCTAGTTGTTTTAACTAGAAGTCTTCCTGTATTTGAGGAAATGATGCTTTTATCCCAAAAATATGAGGTACCTCTTTTTGAATGTAATACAAGCACGTCTGATTTTATGTCCGCCGCTATTTCTTATTTAAATGTTGAACTAGCTCCCAGAACCTTGATACATGGTGAATTAGTTGAAATTTACGGTGAAGGAATATTAATAATAGGGGAAAGCGGAGTAGGAAAAAGCGAAACAGCAAATGAACTGATCAAACGAGGACATAGCTAGATAGCTGAAGATTCTGAAGAACAGCGCATAGAATCCGATAAAAC
>JAFUBI010000232.1 GCA_017460285.1 Oscillospiraceae bacterium
CACGGATAAATATACGAATGGAGCGCAGAGGATCGTCTCACCGATCACCAAAGGGATATAGGTTTCTTTTCCAATTCCCATAACGACCACAAGCAAAATACAAGCTGAGAATCCGGACACGACATCCGCATTGATGACGGGTACCTGATTGACCGTATCAAAGAACGTATTGACCCTTTTCACAGAATAGAATGAACCCATCGCACCCAATGTGCCAAGGAGTGTAGCAAGAAGGGATGCTCCTATTGCAAGAGTGATTGTTCCGAAGATCATCTGACGAAGTTCCTCCGTAGAGAAAAGCGTTACATAATTCTTCAGTGAAAGAGTCTGGAACGCACCTATCTGAGAAGCGTTGGTGAAACTGTAAAAAGCCAAAATGACGATAGGTGCGTAGATGAACACCAGTACGAAGAGAATGAATAAGGTCCCAAAAGTTCTCTTTTTCATAACAGAGCACCTCCTCTTCCGGTCTGATCCTCATCCGTCATCCCGTCTGTAACAAGAGTGAAGAGACAAATGATTCCAAGCAGGATCAGTGCGATCATGGATCCACCGTGCCAGTTATATGCTGCAAAGTAACTTCCAATAAGGCTCCCCATGATATATGTGCTGTTGTAGAGCATGTCCAAAACAACATAGTTCGTCATAGATGGTAGGAAGACCATGGAAATGCCGCTGATGATTCCGGGAACAGACAATGGAAGCGTGACCTTAAGGAAAGCGTTCCAATCCGTGGCGCCGAGATCTCTGGCAGCCTCTGTTAAAGAAGGATCCAGTTTCGAGATCGTGTTGTAGATAGGCAGGATCATGAACGGCAGAAAATCATAGGTCATGCCGATCACAGAATTCAAAAACGGATAAAATGCCAGATTCCCCTCAATGATGGAAAGGATCTCCTTCAAAGCAGTGATCCTCAGGGAAAAGTTGATCCACATTGGCATTACAAAGATCATGATCATCGCACCCTTGTTGCTGAACCCACTTGTCGCCAAAAAGTAGGCAGTCGGGTATGCGAGCAGCAAACATACAACTGTTGTGACAAAAGCGATCGCAAAACTGTAGCATAAAGTGCCCAGTGTATTTGGATCTGTAAAGAAGCCTAATAGATTGTTGACTGTGAATTCGCCGCTGCTGTTGGTAAACGCGAAGTAAAACAGGACCAACAGAGGAGCGATCACAAACAGTACCAGGAAGACCGCATAAGGTATTCCCAATGCTTTTCTGGAAAACTTCATGAGATCTCCTCCTTACTTTTTGATCGTCTTCACAGTAAATGTCATTTTGTCGACGGGAAGAATGAGTCCCACCCAGTCTTCCATGTTCCACAGGTATTCGTCGTGAACGATGAAGTCCTGACCGATCTCTGTGCTGACGACATAACTGTAGTGGTCACCTTCGTAGATCAAACTGGTGATCGCGCCTTCGATAATGCTTTCCTCCACATTGTCGGTCATGACGATATCATTTGGCTTGATGGCTGCTACGATGCGCAGTTTATCCGGATCAATGATCTCGCCATTGCTGTCCACTAAGTGACCTTCTTCGTCCCTGTGGCTTCCTTTGATGATCTTTGTCAGGCTGGTATCAAGCACACTTTCGTTGAACTCCAGTCTGTGATCTTTGTTCATATCAACGTTGAAGTAATTGGTCTCATCTTCCGCTTTGATCACGTGGATACCGTCAGGCTCTACCGTCATTCCGATGGCCTCTCCCACTGCTGCAGATCTGGTGCTCTGAATGACCATCTCATATCTTCCGGACTCAACAGTGATCTCATAGTGCATTCCTTTGAAAATCACGTCGACCACTTTTCCCTTGATGATACCGTCCTCAGGAGTGGTCATGATCACGTCCTCAGGACGCACCACTGCCGTTATCTGAGTTCCCTGAGGGAATCTATCCACCGTTTCGAATTCACCACCGGCGAAGCGAGCTTTCATAGGTCCTGTCATGATTCCATTGAAAATATTGCTCTCTCCGATAAAGTCAGCCACAAATGCGTTTTCCGGCTCATTGTAGATGCCCTCTGGTGTTCCGATCTGCTGGATCTCACCTGCGGACATTACTACGATCTTGTCGGACATCGTGAGAGCCTCTTCCTGGTCGTGAGTGACATAGATAAAAGTGATGCCAAGTTCTTTGTGCATGTTCTTTAACTCGAGCTGCTTCTCTTTGCGCATCTGAAGATCCAAAGCTCCCAAAGGCTCATCAAGAAGCAAGATCTCAGGCTCGTTGACCAGTGCTCTGGCGATGGCGACGCGCTGCTGCTGACCTCCGGATAGAGTCGCAACGCTCCTTCTCTCAAAACCTTCAAGGTCCACCAGTTCCAGTACTTTTTTCACCTTCTTGGAGATGACTTCTTTGGGCGTCTTCTTCTGTTTTAACCCGAACGCAATGTTCTCATAAATGTTCATATGCGGGAACAACGCATATCTCTGGAAGACTGTGTTGATCGGTCTCACATTGGGAGCCAAATGTGAGATATCCTCTCCGTTGAGCAATATCTCGCCAGAAGTAGGCGTCTCAAATCCCGCAATCATGCGAAGAGTCGTTGTCTTTCCACAACCGGAAGGTCCTAGAAAAGTTACGAACTCCCCTCTCTTTACCTCGAGATTGAAGTCGGATACCGCTACGAAACCGTCTTCAAAACTCTTGGTAATGTGCTTCAACTCAATGATGTTCTCTGTGTTTGCCATCGATATCTCCTCATTCTATATGTTATTTCTAAAAACTAGGTGGAGTACTGACCCAAATAAACTTTGCTTCCCTTTTGTAAGGATTCTCAATCCAGTGATCCTTGTCAGATTCGTAGTAAAAGCTCTCACCCGCCTGTGCTTCAAACCGTCCTTCACCCCTATGGATCACGATCTTACCGTTGAGCACATACCCAAACTCCTCTCCTGGGTGAGGGGAATCGTTGGATGTAGCCGCTTTAGGCGCCAAAGTTACTAAAACAGGTTCCATCTCATTGCCCTGAGCAGAAGGGACAATCCACTGGATCTTTGATCCTTCTTCCTCCTTTTCAAACCAGTCGTTCTCACTGTATACGACCTGTTCAACGCCTTCTTCCTTAAAGAACTCTCCCGGAGTCGTTCCTAGGCATTCAATAAGATCTAAAAGAGTCACAATCGAGGGCGAGACCTGTCCCCTTTCCAATTGGGAGATAAATCCCTTTGTAAGCTCTGCTCTGTCAGCGAGTTCCTGTTGGGTCAAGCCATATTGATTTCTTAAATTTTTGATCTTGTTGCCGATCTTTTGATTGGCAGATTCTGCTTCCATTACCAGCACCTTCTGATACTAAACTTTTCGTTTATTATTACTATTCCATCGCTGTCAATTATACATCCCGCCTAACACAAGTCAAGTATTAGTATACAAATAATTTACTATTTCTTTCACTTCCTATTAGGCCCTAGATTATCGGCTATATACATGATGTTTTTTCTTTTATCGCAGCACAAAAAAGTCTGGCTGAAGATCATCTCCTCAACCGGGCAACTGCTCTTGATCGTTCTTTATTCAAAGAGGGAGAATTGACTTCCCTGTACGTCTAGTCCAAACTCCTCAGGGCGGAATCTGGGGCACACATTTTCCTTCGAAGCTATCACAGCGGAAGCAAGTCTGGTACCGATGACACAAGATTCCCCTAATCGCTTGCCGTAAGTTAGTCCGATCGCTACACCGGCAAAAAAGGCATCTCCTGCCCCTGTCGTATCAACGACATCTACCTTCTGTGCAGGAACGATCCCTGATTCTCCGTCCTTATCCGCATAGACAGCGCCTTTGTCACCCATCGTGACTACCATGCGCTCATAATTCGCTTCCCTGACCTTTCTAACAAGGTAATTGCGCATCTCTTCTGCGGAAACTTCTTGATAGTCCTCTGAAAAGAGCATGCTAGCCTCCTGGTCATTGCAAACGATGCACCCTGTCTCCTGATGGTGGTCTCTACGCTCCATTGCAATGGACATATTCGAAACGACTGCA
>JAFUBI010000233.1 GCA_017460285.1 Oscillospiraceae bacterium
ATGAGTGAGGACAGCCTTGCTTTGAACATCTGGACCCCTGCGAACAGCGTTGATGACAACCTTCCTGTTTATGTTTGGATCTTCGGAGGCGGACTTACGGAAGGTTATTCTCACGAGATGGAGTTTGATGGTGAACATATGGCATCCAGAGGTATCATCCTCGTCTCCATCGCCTACCGCTTGAACGTGTTTGGATTCTTGGCACACCCGGATCTTACAAGAGAACAACCAGACGCTCCAGCAAACTTCGGATTCCTTGACCAGGCTGCTGGCATCGCATGGGTCAAGAGAAACATCAAAAACTTCGGTGGTGACCCGAACAACATCACGATCGGAGGTCAATCCGCTGGAGGTATCTCCGTTCTTTGCCAAATGACTGCTCCGCAGACCGAGGGTCTTTTCCAGAAGGCTACGATCCAGTCCAGCGCGGGTGGTGACTTCCCTGCTCAGTATCCTCTGAACTTCTTCCGCCGCACCGGGTTCCTCGCGGATGCGGAAAAACAGGGTGCCTATTTCGTTAAGGAATACTTGGGATGTGACACAATCGCGCAAGCCAGAAAACTCGATGGTTTCTTTGTCCGGGACAAGTTCCTTGAATATATGAATAAGGAAAATAAACGCTTCGTTCAGTGCGCAGATGGAAAGTTCGTCACCAAAGACCCTGTCGACTCTCTGCTCGCAAATGAACAGCATGACGTTCCTTTCCTTCTTGGCTACACCACAGACGAGATCAATTATCTGCCTCAGGGTGATACGATCGAGGCGATGACCGCATGGGCAGATAAAAACTTCGGTGGCAAAGGCAGGGAATTTATCGAGCTCGCAGCAAAAAAGGCTGGAAGTTGGGATGTGGAAGCGGTGCGTGAAGCCGGTAGAGTCAATGCGAATGAAGTTTCCAACTATATCATTGCTGAACTCTACAAAAAACAAGGAAGGACCGCGTATACCTATCAGTTCAACCCCACCATTCCTGGCGATGACGCAGGCTCTTTCCACTCCAGTGACCTTTGGTTCTCTTTCGAGACGCTGGCATCTTGCTGGAGACCCTTCGATGGTCACCACTACGATGTTGCTCGTCTTATGTGCAATTACTGGACGAACTTCGTGAAGAACGGCGATCCAAACGGCAAAGACCGTGACGGAAAAGAGATGCCTTTCTGGCCCAAGTACAACGATGATCAGAGGAATCTGGATTTCTACGACGAAGTCGGGCTCGACGAAAATGGTCCGGATGAACTCCTTAAGTTCGTATTGAACGAGAATCTGAAGTACTTTGGAATCAAATGATCCGAACAAGCATACTCTCAAGTCAATGTAATCCATTAAATTATGTATATATAAGGAGATAGCAATATGCTGAGAGAAACATTTACCGAAAATGGTCGTGTTCGCGGTGCTGTTGGAACAGATGCCCGCATCACAGTGTATAAGGGAGTTCCATTCGCGGATGATACCTCCGGCGAGAACCGCTGGCGTCCCCCGCAGCCTGCCAAGAATTGGGAAGGCGTCCGCTTGTGCAGAGAATTCGGTCCGATCCCAAACCAGGATACCCCTGGGAAAGACCCGGAAGCGTTCTACGCCAAAGAATGGCACGTGGATCCTGAAGTTCCTATGGGAGAGGATTGTCTGAGAGCCAATATTTGGACTCCCGCTAAATCTGTGAATGACAAACTTCCCGTAATGGTATGGATCTTCGGAGGCGGCTTCAGAGAAGGATACCCGCACGAACAAGAATTTGATGGTGAGCGGATCGCATCCCGAGGCGTGATCCTCGTTTCATTGGGGTACCGCCTCAACTGCTTTGGTTTCCTTTGCCATCCTGAGATCACTGCCGAAAACCCCGACGCTCCTGCAAACTTTGGCCTGCTCGACCAGCGTTATGGTATCGAATGGGTCAAACGAAACATCGTCAATTTCGGAGGAGATCCTGAAAACATCACAGTCTTTGGTCAATCCGCTGGCGGAGCTGCCGTCATGCATCACTTGGCTGCCGCCCAGAATAAGGGACTCTTCCAGAGAGCGATCCCACAGTCCTTCGGCGGAACAGGAACGGTTTATCCCAAGTCCTTTATGGGCGGTGTAGGAGATCTGAAAGATGCCGAGCAAGTTGGTGTGAAATTCTTCCACGACTACCTTGGTGTAGATACGCTCGAAGAAGCTAGAAAACTGGATGCAGACTTTGTAGAGAAGAAATTCCTGGAAGCCAACCTGTGGCTGAGAGTCGTCAACGACGGTCATTATGTCAAGGAAGACTATACCGTTACCGCAAGAGAAGGTCGCATGCTCCCCATTCCAATCATGACCGGATACAACACGAATGAAGGATTCTACAGAGGACCGGGTCAAAAGCACCCGATGGCTCCTGCAGATCCCAACGCTTCGGACGAAGAGACGGAAGCCTGGATCCGCAGCGAGTTTGGTGATAAAGCCGAAGAGTATCTCGCTGCCTGCAAAGAGACAGCCGCGGAACAGGGCATCTCACTTGCCAAGGCTGCTATCGTCTTCATCAGCGGTTTCACTCTTTATGTTCTTGCGCGTCAGAGAGAGCGCGTAGGGCAGAAAACATATCTGTATCATTTTGGACCCACGATCCCTGGAGACAATGCAGGCGCGTTCCATTCCTGCGACCTGTGGTTCGAGTTTGAAACCTTGATGCGTTGCTGGAGACCTTTTGACGGTCATCACTATGATCTCGCTCGCAAAATGTGCAACTACTGGACCAACTTCGCAAAGACCGGAGATCCAAACGGTCTGGACAAAGATGGCACTCCGATGCCGCAATGGGATCCGTACACCTCCGAAGATCCTTGTCAGATCGAATTCCAGGATGAGGTCACCGTTGGACACGGTCCTGTCGATGCCAAAACACGTTGCTTGATCGACCTCAACCTATAAAACTGAATACTCAATTTCACCCTTTTCATAATTCTGTTGTTTAAGGAGAACTCTTATGTTGCGTAAAACCTTTACTGAAAATGGTCGTGTCAGAGGTGTCGTAGGTACCGATGCGCGTATTACTGTCTATAAAGGGATCCCATTCGCAGCAGACACATCCGGTGAAAACCGTTGGCGTCCTCCCCAGCCCGCTAAGGACTGGGAGGGCGTTCGTGATTGTTCCGAATTTGGTCCTATTCCCTACCAACGCGTTCCGGGAAGAGATCCGGAAGCATTTTATGCAAAAGAATGGCATGTAGATCCCGAAGTTCCTATGGGTGAAGATTGTCTGCGTGCAAATATTTGGACTCCTGCCAAAAAGGCAGATGAAAAACTCCCTGTCATGGTCTGGATCTTTGGAGGCGGTCTCATGGAGGGGTATCCGCACGAAATGGAATTCGACGGCGAAAGGATCGCGTCCCGTGGAGTGATCCTTGTCTCTATCGGATATCGCGTCAATGCGTTCTCGCAATTTGCCCATCCTCTGCTCACAGAGGAACAGCCGGATGCTCCTGCAAACTTTGCTTTCTTGGATCAAGCAGCAGGGATAGCGTGGGTCAAACGCAACATCGCGAACTTTGGCGGTGACCCGGAGAATATCACGATCTTTGGTCAGTCAGCCGGCGCTATGAGCGTTCTCGTCCAGATGTGCTCCCCGAAAACAAAAGGTCCTTTTCAGAAGGGTATCATCCAGTCGATCGGAGGACTAACTCCTACTGTACCAAGACCTATGGGCGTTATGTGCCAGAGTTTGGAAGAGATGGAAAACGTTGGCGTCCGTCTGTTTTAAAAACTCGGGATCTCCACCATGGAAGAAGCAAGAAGAGTTGACGCAAAAGCTTTATGTGATGCCTGGTTCAGTCTGGACCTTTTCCTTGGACCGACAGTCGATGGTGTTTTCCTCCCCAAAAGCGTAGACGAGACCATTCGTTCAAACGAGATGCAGGAACTTCCTTTCATGATCGGATGTACAAAGGACGAATTCCTGATGGGACCCCGCGGTGAAACAGATGAAGAAGTGATCGAATGGGTCAAAACTCTGTTCGGTGACCGTGCGGATGAATATCTTGATTCTCTGGATAAAGATCTTCCTTTGAAGGATGCTGCAAAACTGCACTACGTACGTCTTGGCAATGAACTTTTGAACGTCGTATGCGCTTCACAGGGAAGAAAATTTTACCACTATTACTTCTGCCCCACGATACCGGGTGACGACGCCGGTTGTTTCCATTCCAGCGACCTGTGGTTCTGCTTTGAGACCCTTATGAAGTGCTGGAGACCGTTTGATGGTCATCATTATGACCTTGCTCGCAAAATGTGTAACTACTGGACCAACTTTGCTAAGAACGGAGATCCGAACGGATTGGATAAGGATGGTACCCCGATGCCTGAATGGCGTCCGTTTACAACGGAGGATCAGCATCCGATGTTCTTCGGCGATGAGGTGAAGATGGCGGAGGGCCCCAGAACGAGACAAAACCAATATCTTATCGATGTAAACCAATAATCTATCCGGAGGAAAAACCATGCTTCGTGAAACTGTAACTGAAAATGGTCGTGTACGCGGTGTTGCCGGTGTCAACGCGAGAATAACTGCTTACAAAGGGATCCCCTACGCGGCACCTCCTGTAGGCGAGAACCGTTGGAGAGCACCTCAGCCTGCGCAGGACTGGGAAGGTGTCCGCAACTGCTATGAATTCGGACCGATCGCCATGCAGAACACGCCCGGGAAAGATCCGAACGCCTTCTATTCCAAGGAGTGGCATGTGGATCCCGAGATCCCGATGTCTGAAGACTGTCTGCAGCTGAACATCTGGACCCCGGCGAACACCACAGATGAGCGTCTTCCCGTTATGATGTGGATCCACGGCGGAGGAATGCAGGAAGGCTACGGCCATGAGCAGGAGTTTAACGGTGAGAACTTCGCCAAAAGAGGCGTTGTATTAGTATCGATCACCTATCGTCTCAATGTGTTCGCCTTCATGGCGCACAAAGAACTGACTGCTGCACAGCCGGACGCTCCTTGCAACTTTGGTTTGCTCGACTGCGTCGCAGCACTGAAATGGATCCAGAGAAATATTGCGAATTTTGGCGGCGATCCGGACAACGTGACGATCTTCGGGCAGTCCGGCGGCGGTGACGCTGTTCAATTTTTGTGCACCTCTCCCATGACCAAAGGTCTCTTCCGCAGAGCGATCATTCAATCCTCTGGATTCAATGCCATAGCGATCCCGAAGCCCATGGTTTTTGATACCAGTATCAAGGACCTCGCTTTTGGCGAGAGATTCGGCGAGGAATTCCTTGAGTATCTCGGTGTAAAAACTATCGAAGAAGCCAGAAAACTGGACGCAAAGTATATCAACGACAAACAGGTACAGTTCCGGGCTGAGACTTTTAGGTTCATGAACCCATTAGTAGACGGTCTGTTTTGTGTAAAAGGACCGGGACTTGCTTTTGTGGACGGAGAAGTAAATGACGTCGACATCATGGTCACAGCAACACGTGATGAATTCAAAGTCGCTCCTAAGGATCCTATCGAGGAATGGGCGGAGAAATATTTCGATAAATATGCTGCCGGATACCTGAAAACTGCCACCTATAAAGCAGGGTGTGACAGCAAGGAAGAGATTCGCAGAGCTGCTAGTTTCTCATCTTTCCATGCTTCAAACCGGTTGACTGTCGAACTTCTGGTACACCATGGTCGTCCTGTCTACTTCAGTCTTTTCGACCCCTATATTCCCGGTGATGACGCGGAGGCTTTCCACTCCTGCGATCTTTGGTTTGAATTTGAGACACTCTCCGCGTGCTGGAGACCTTTTGATGGACATCATTACGATGTGTCCCGCAAAATGTGCAACTATTACTCCAATTTCGCAAGGACCGGCAACCCGAACGGTCTGGATCACGACGGTACTCCGATGCCTGAATGGAAGACCTACAATGAGACCGGGAAAGCCATGGTCTTCGGGGATATCGTTGCCCAGGAGGGTGATGTCGATCCTGTAGTGCGCTACATCATCGATGCCAACCTGGATTACTACAATGTTAAATAACTGCAATCTATTAAGGAGTTCAAGATGTTAAGAGAAACTAAGACAGAAAATGGTCGCGTTCGCGGCGTGGTCGCCACAGACGCCAGGATCACCGTTTACAAAGGTATTCCCTTTGCTGCCGACACCTCGGGTGAGAACCGTTGGCGCCCCCCTCAGCCTGCCAAAGACTGGGAAGGCGTTAGAGACTGTTCCGAATTCGGACCTATTCCTATGCAGCGCATACCGGGTAGAGATCCGGAAGCGTTCTATTCAAAAGAATGGCACGTGGATCCCGCTGTCCCCATGGGTGAGGACTGCCTGCGCGCCAACATTTGGACTCCTGCTAGATCCACAGATGAGAAACTTCCTGTTATGGTGTGGATCTTCGGGGGCGGTCTGCAGGAAGGATATCCTCACGAGATGGAGTTTGATGGTGAGAGGATCGCATCCCGCGGAGTCATTCTCGTATCGATCGGTTACCGCGTAAATGTATTCGGACTCCTCTGCCACCCGGAGATCACAGCTGAGAATCCGGAAGCTCCTGCGAACTTCGCGTTCCAGGATCAGGCGTATGGCATTGCTTGGGTCAAGAGAAATATCGCGAATTTCGGAGGTGATCCGAACAATATCACCATCTTCGGACAATCTGCAGGTGGCATGAGCATCCTTGCCCAGATGGCTTCCCCGAAAACGAAGGGACTGTTCCAGAAAGGGATCATTGAATCCATAGGTGGCATGAACCCCGTCGTTCCGACTTGCATGGGCATGCCGCAGGATCCGCTGGATCTTCAGGAAAAACGCGGTATTGAATTTTTCGAACAGCTTGGTGTCAAGTCTCTTGCGGAAGCGCGAGCTCTAGACGCACAGTATATCCTTGACAAATTCTACGAAGGATTCCGCTTCTGGGGCGCTGTCATTGACGGAAAATTCCTGCCGAAGTCCATCGATGAGACGATCGTTGCAAATGAGCTCCATGATGTTCCCTTCATGATCGGCAATACGAAAGATGAGTTCCTCATCCCCATTGACGGAGAGGATGACGCTGCTGTCGACGCATGGATCGACCGCTCATTCGGCGACAAGGCTGAAGAATACCGTGCTATCGTAAAAGCGATGCCTGGCGATTATCGCACCAATGCTACTGTTCACCAGATGTGGCTTGGAAATCTCATGATGGATGAACTTGCAGCAAAACAGGGACGCAAATTCTATTCCTATGTCTTCGGACCAACGATCCCAGGCGACGATGCCGGATCTTTCCATTCCTGCGATTTGTGGTTCCAGTTTGAGACCTTGATGAAATGCTGGAGACCTTTCGACGGCCATCATTTCGATCTCTCAAGGAAGATTTGCAATTACTGGACAAATTTTGCAAAGAATGGCGATCCGAATGGATTGGATAAAGACGGTACGCCTATGCCAGAGTGGACTCCTTACACAACGGAATCTCCCTATTCCATCCATCTCTACGATGAGATCGCTATGGAAGAAGGTTCAATGCCCGCTAAGGATCGATTCCTGGTAGATCTGAACTTGAAAAAGTATTTATAAACACGAACGGAGGAAAAGGTTATGTTGCGTGAAACGATAACAGAAAACGGAAGAGTCCGGGGCGTTGTAGGAACCGATGCCAGGATCACTGCCTACAAGGGGATCCCCTATGCCGCTGAAACTTCTGGCAAAAACCGCTGGCGTGCTCCCCAGCCCCCAAAAAGTTGGGAGGGAGTCAGAGACTGCAGCGAGTTCGGTCCTATTACGATGCAGGCAATCCCTGGCAAGAACCCCGATGCCTTCTATTCAAAAGAGTGGCATGTAGATCCCGAGATCGCCATGAACGAAGATAGCCTCAGGCTCAACATCTGGACACCAGCGAAATCCACCGATGAGAAACTCCCGGTATTCGTGTGGTTCTTTGGTGGAGCTTTCAAAGAAGGCTATGCTCACGAGATGGAATTTGACGGTGAACGTCTGGCAAGCCGCGGCATCATCTACGTTTCTGTGGCATACCGCGTCAACGTGTTTGGCTTCCTTTGCCATCCGGAACTAACGGCGGAAGCTCCTGAAGCCCCGACGAACTTCGGCATGTTGGATCAGCGTGCAGGTCTTGAATGGGTAGTCAGGAACATCGCCAACTTCGGAGGCGATCCTAACAACATCACCATTGGAGGACAGTCCGCAGGCGGCGGTAGTGTGTGGAACCACCTCACCTCCCCCGGCAGCAGACATCTCTATCAGAAGGTCATCATCCAGTCGGCAGGCGGTCTCGGATTCCGTTATCCGAAGTCCATGTTCGGAGGTCGCTCTTTCAACTTTGAGAACGCCCAGCAGTACGGCGCAAAGTTCCTAAAAGAAGTTCTTGGTGTCGAGACCATCGCAGAAGCAAGAAAACTGGATGCATGGTTTATCGAGGAGAAGTGCCTCGAATCCGGATATATGTTTGGCCCGATGGTAGATGGCAAGTTCCTGCCTTACAGCCAGAACGAAGCTATTGTAAAGGATGAACTTCCCCGCATCCCGATCCTCATCGGAAATACGACGAATGAGTTCATGAATGGTCCAAAGTCGGACGACGAGGAAGAGATCAAAAACTGGGCTAAAGACAGTTTCGGTGAATACGCAGACGAGTATCTCGACATCTGCCGCAAGACAGCGGAAGAGACCGGAGAAACCCTGCGCAAAGTAGCAACCGTTGGTACTTTTGAACTCGGCTCTCAGCTTGCTCTTGAAGAGTTCGCAAAGCAGGGACGCGACGTCCACTATTACATCTTTGGACCCACGATCCCCGGAGACGATGCCGGCGCATTCCACTCCAGTGATCTGTGGTTCATGAGCGAGAACCTCATGAAATGCTGGAGACCTTTCGACGGACACCACTTCGACCTCTCCCGTAAAATGGCCAACTATTGGGCAAACTTCGTGAAGACTGGAGATCCAAACGGACTCGATAAAGATGGCACCCCGATGCTTCACTGGGACAGTTTCACCGCTGAAGACCGATGCAACATCTTTTTCGGTGATGAGATCGTAATGGATCACAGCCCCTACACCGAGAAGAGGAAATTCTTGCTCAGAGTCAACAAACCGTGATTGGAGGAAATATCATGCTTCGATTGACAAAAACTGAAAACGGCGTGGTCCGCGGATTTCCCGGAACCAATGCCCGTGTCACTGCATTCAAGGGTATCCCCTATGCAGCACCCCCTGTAGGGGAACTGCGCTGGCGCGCCCCTCAGCCCGCCGCCGATTGGGAAGGTGTGCGCGACTGCTACGAGTACGGACCTATCGCAATGCAGACTACTCCCGGTCTGGATCCGAATGCTTTCTACTCAAAGGAATGGCATGTCGATCCTGAGATCTCTATGGATGAGGACTGCCTCTATCTGAACGTTTGGACAAACGCAAAGAAGGGCGATGAGAAGATGCCCGTAATGATGTGGATCCACGGCGGCGGTATGCAGGAAGGCTACGGACACGAACAGGAATTTGATGGAGAGCAGTTCGCAAAACGCGGTATCGTTCTGGTTTCCATCACTTATCGCCTCAACGTCTTTGCCTTCATGGCTCACAAGGAACTCACTGCTGCCCAGCCGAACGATCCTGCAAACTTCGGACTGCTCGACTGCATCGCAGCCCTCAAGTGGATCAAACGCAACATCGCAAACTTTGGCGGTGACCCGGACAATGTGACTATCTTTGGGCAGTCCGGCGGTGGACATGCCTCTGAATACCTTGCAGCGTCTCCTCTTGCAAAAGGTCTGTTCAAGCGAGCGATCTTCCAGTCCCCCGGATTTGGCGCACTGGCACTCCCGAACAGCAGATTCTTCGGAACAGGCACAAAAGATCTTGCCTATGGCGAAGCCTTCGGTCAGGAATTTCTCGATTATCTTGGTGTAAAGACCGTAGAAGAAGCCAGGCAGCTTAGCGCACGCTATGTTTGCGACAAACAGGTCCAGTATCGAGCTGAGACCTTCAAATTCATGTTCCCCCTCGTGGACAACGTGTTCTGTGTGAAAGATCCGAATCAGGCGATGCTTGATGGAGATATGAATGATATCGATATCATGCTTACCGTGACCGGAGACGAATTCATGGTCGGACCGAGAGGCGATCTTGACGAATGGCTCAAAGAGTCCTTTGGCGAATACGCAGATGAGTTCATGACCGCTGTTCGCGAGAAGGCCGGAAGTGACGATACGGAAGCACTGAAAAAAGCCGCTACATTCTCCTCCTTCCATGCTGCGAACCTTCTGAGCGCCGAACTTCTCCGCAAGGGTGGAAAGGACGTCTATTTTGAGATCTTCGATCCTGAGATCCCGGGAGATGATGCTGGTTCCTTCCACTCCTCTGACCTATGGTTTGAGTTCGACAATATCCGCAACTGCTGGAGACCGTTCGACGGTCATCACTATGACCTGGCAAGAAAGATGTGCAACTACTTCTCCAACTTTGCAGCGACAGGCGATCCTAACGGCAAAGACGCGGACGGTACCGACATGCCTGAATGGAAGAGTTACGCCAACGACAACTACATCCTGTTCCTTGGCGATGAGATCACTCCACTGGAAAAGGAAGACCCGGTCATCCGCGCTGTTGTAAACATCAATCTGAAGAACCTCGGTCTGCTTTGATCTGAAACAAATTCACACAATATATGGAGGTCACTTATGCTGAGAGAAACTAGAACTGAGAACGGCCGTGTGCGTGGTGTCGTTGGTACAGACGCTCGCATCACCGTTTACAAAGGCATTCCTTTTGCAGATACGACAGCCGGTGAGAACCGCTGGCGTCCACCTCAGCCCGCAAAGGACTGGGAGGGTGTTCGTGACTGCTCTGAATTTGGACCGATCCCGATGCAGCGCATTCCGGGAAAAGATCCTGAGAAATTCTATTCCAAAGAATGGCATGTGGATCCCGAAGTCCCCATGGGCGAGGATTGCTTGAGGGCTAACATCTGGACACCTGCAAGATCCACCGCTGAACAACTCCCAGTCATGATCTGGATCTTCGGCGGCGGTCTTCAGGAAGGATATCCTCACGAAATGGAATTTGACGGTGAGCGCATTGCATCCCGTGGTGTCATACTCGTATCTATCGGGTACCGCGTGAATGTCTTTGGACTTCTTGCGCACCCCGAGATCACAGCCGAGAACCCGGAGGCACCGGCAAACTTCTGCTACCAGGATCAGGCTGCAGGTATTGCATGGGTCAAGAGAAACATCGCCAATTTCGGTGGTGATCCCGAAAACATCACCGTTTTTGGTCAGTCCGCTGGTGGCGGAAGCACACTGACTCAGATGATGTCCCCCAAGACAAAAGGTCTCTTCCAAAAGGGCATCATCGAGTCCATCGGCGGAATGGGATTCGACTATCCCTCCCGTCCGATCCCACGTTTGACCCGCACATTGGAGCAGCAGGAACAGCTTGGAATTGAAGTCTTCAAAGCTCTGGGCGTAAATTCCCTTGCGGAAGCAAGAGCACTGGATGCAAAGGAACTTTCCGAACGCTTCAATGAGTTGCCGCTTCGCCTCGGCTCCTGTATCGACGGCAAGTTCGTCGTAAAGCCCAACGACCAGGCGATCCTGGACGGAGACATCCACGTAGACACATTCATGATCGGAAATACCACGGACGAGTTCCTGCTGGAACCGGATGGCGACGCTAAGACCATGAAGATGTTTGCCTTCGGACAGGTCACCGACAACGGTGAGGAAGAGGCATTGGATGAAGTCACCAAAGTCGACCGCTGGATCGATAAAGTGTTCGGTGAGCACGCTGAAGCATATCGCGAACTGGTGAAGAAACTCCCCGGAGACTACTACCGCAACGCTTCCGTCAGCCAGATGTGGCTCGGAAACGAAGTATTTGATGAAGCAGTCGCAAGACAAGGCAGAAAATTCTACACCTATGTATTCGGTCCCACGATCCCCGGTGATGATGCAGGTGCTTTCCACTCTTCTGACCTATGGTTTGAGTTTGAGACACTGATGAAGTGCTGGAGACCTTTTGACGGTCATCATTTCGATCTGGCGAGAAAGATGTGCAACTACTGGACGAACTTCGCCAAGAACGGTGACCCGAACGGTCTGGACAAGGATGGCACGCCAATGCCGACCTGGACTCCATACACCACAGAACGACCGAATTCCATGATGTTCCTGGATGAGATCTCCATGAGCGACGGTATCAGCGAAAGAGATCGTTTCCTCGTCGAGATCAACAAGAAATAAATAGATTTAATTTAGGAGGATATATCACATGTTACGTATCGCAAAAACCGAAAGCGGTCTGGTTCGCGGCATTCAGGGCTCTGATGTTCGTACTACGATCTTTAAGGGCATTCCTTTTGCTGCAGATCCAGTCGGTGAGAACCGCTGGCGTGCTCCTCAGCCGGTAGAACCCTGGGAAGGTATCCGTGACTGTACAGAGTTCGCACCGATCACGGTCCAAAAGGTACCCGGAATCAATCCTGATGCTTTCTATTCCAAAGAATGGCACTGCGATCCGGAAGTTCCGATGGATGAGGCAGGAAGCCTTGCTCTGAACATTTGGACACCTGCAAAGACCGGAGACGAGAAACTCCCGGTCATGGTGTGGATCTTCGGCGGCGGTCTTCAGGAAGGATATTGCCACGAGATGGAATTTGACGGCGAAGCTCTCAACCGCAGAGGCGTCATCCTTGTATCTATCGCCTATCGTCTGAACGTGTTTGGTTTCCTTGCTCACCCGGATCTCTGTAAAGAGGATCCCGAGCATCCCACCAACTTTGGTCTTCTGGATCAGAATTATGCATTGGCATGGGTACAGAGAAACATTGCCAACTTCGGCGGTGATCCAAACAATGTCACCATTTACGGACAGTCTGCCGGCGGTGGAAGCACCATGTATCATTGCACCTCCCCGAAGAGCAAAGGTCTCTTCCAGAAAGCGATCGCCCAGTCCTGCGGCGGTGTCGTGACAACTTATCCGAAGTGCTTCATGCCCTGTGCGGATCCGATGGATGTCGCTTTGGAAAAAGGCGTACATTTCATCAAAGATGTCCTTGGCTGCGATTCTGTTGAAGAAGCCCGTAAACTGGATTGGAAATACATCGAAGAGAAATATCATGAGTCCCATCAGTTCTTCAACGCTGTTATCGACGGAAAGTTCGTCGTCGACCAGTGGTATGAGAGAGCGATCCGTGGTGAGATGAATCCCGAGTATTTCATGACCGGAAATACCAACAATGAGTTCTTCCTCCTGCCGAAAGACGACAAAGAGAAATGGCTGAAGGACAACTTCGGTGAACATGCGGAAGAGTATCGTGAAGCGTGCGACGGCGACATCGATAAGAAGATCGTTGGATTTGACCTCACCGAAAAACTCATGTGCGAAGCATTGGCGGATAAAGGACATGCTGCATATTATTACACCTTTGGTCCTACGATCCCCGGTGATAATGCAGGCGCATTCCACAGTTCAGAGCTTTGGTTCACATTTGAGACCCTCCACAAATGCTGGAGACCTTTCGACGGTCATCACTATGATCTCGCCAGAAAAATGTGCAACTATTGGACAAACTTCGCCAAGACTGGCAACCCGAACGGCTTAGATCAGGATGGCACTCCGATGCCAGAGTGGAAGAAATACTCCAGAGAAGAGCCCAACCAGATGCTTTTCTTCGATGAAGTCAAGACCACAACGGAACTGACGAAGCAGACCGCATGCATGCTGAAACTCAACCGTTTCCTTCTTGAAGATGCAGATGGTCGCTCCGCTAACAACGAATCCGTCAGCAACCTCGACTTGAGGGCAAATGCCAACAACGCTCGCTGAGGCGTTAAACCCGATCTAACTTGCCATTGAGGCGTTTCACTAATCCCCTCTTTGCGCTGGGTACACCCTGTTGGAAACCCAACAGGGTGTATTCTCTCTAATTTGAAAGGAACTGCCATGATCCTTATCACCCACAACTACTATTCTGAATCCATCGCCATGGCGACCGAGATTCGGATATTGCTTCCGGATCAAGAGCCGGAGCGCACTGTGTTTCTGCTCTCTCCGGAAGGCTGCAGCGGACTTGAGTGGATCACAAATACGAAAGTATTTGTTCTCTGCGATCTGTATAGGACCGCTTATGTTCTTGTTCCCTCTTTGGAGGGATGTTACACCGATATGGAATACGGTTATAAGTTTTTCTCATCGCTCAAAGAGTGTATCCGCTACTTAAACACCAACTTCCCCGGTATTCCCATCCTTGAGCGGTGCTGTTTTGCAGTGGGTGTGTCCTCTGGAGGATTCGCAGCATTAAAACTGGCTCAGGAAATGCCATCCTTTTTTGCAGGAGCTGCTTCCTTTTCGGGTATTCTGGATCTGACTTTGTCTCCTTCCGGTTGGTTTACAGAAAAAAGGCTGTTGTGCCTTCATGGAGACGAAGATCAAAGACTCAAAAAACAAATAGACTTTGAGAACCTGTGCAGAAAGGCGGAAGGTCAATCGTTCCGCATCTGCACGAAATCTCAAGACTTCGGTTCAGAGTCCTCAGTACGCATCGCGAATCTTCTGGGAAAGCGAGCAAATCTCGTCTCCGGTGCTGGAACTTCGGATTGGAAAACCTGGTCCGATTGGCTTGGGAAGTATATGGAAGAAATAGGAGGTATCAACTGATGTCTGTCAGTAGACTGGAATTTCGTTCAAAAGTGCTAGACATGGATCAACAGGTACTCATCATCCTCCCGGACAAGGGAGAGATGGCTCCGGCTGAGCCCCCGATACCGAAAGATGGATGGCCTGTGCTTTACCTTCTCCATGGAACTTCCCATGACTTTAGCCATTGGATGCGGTATACTTCCATTGAGAGATATGCCACTGACCGCAAGATCGCGGTGATAATGCCGTCTGCTCAATTATCCGGCTATGCGGATATGGTATACGGCGAAGCGTTCTTTTCCTATCTGACCGAAGAACTACCTGAACTGCTCCGAAGGATATATAAGATCTCCACTAAACGGGAGGATACATTCGTCGCCGGAGCTTCCATGGGAGGATACGGTGCAGCGAAGATCGGTCTCACCTACCCGGATCGCTATGCAGCGATAGGTGCGCTTTCCAACGGGAATCATGCCTATATTCGCCCCATTGGGTTCCATGCCAGAAATTCCATGGAGGAATTCTCGTCTTCTGTCGCTGACGATCGTCACCTTCTCTGCTGGGGCATAGGGAAGGAAGGCGACCCGAGAGGAAGCGATGAGGATCTGTATACGCTTGCTCAAGAAGCGCTTTCATCTGGTGACCCGGTTCCTGCGATCTTCCACACTTGCGGAAGTTTCGATCGGAATCTTGCCATGGCACAGCATATGCGGGATTATTTCCGCAGTATTCCTGGCGACCCTTTCCATTACACCTACTTTGAGGAACCATTTGGGGAACACACCTGGGACTATTGGGATCGATGGATCCGGACTTTTCTATCCTGGCTTCCTGTTCACCTTCCCTCATCCAATCTTCCTTTATAAGGAGAAGCAACATGTCTGATAAACTCGACCAATTGAAAGAGATCCTTCTTTCCGGAAACACTGCTGCTCTTGAAAGAGAAGCAGACAGGGCTCTGGACACTTACCCTGGTGACCTTCAGGTACTTGCTTATCTAGAGTACGCAAAACTTGGTGAGACTCTGAGGAATTACAAAGTGCACGCCGCAAAACTGTGGGAAGAGGTCAGTAAGAAAGGAACTAAGTCTTTCTTCTCCAGAGTTATCCTTGGAAAGGATGAGTTCTACACCTCTACTCTTCACAGCGATTATTTCCAGAATATGGAAACTGCGGTAAATCAGTTAGAGACTGCATTTCAGCGTCTCGATAAAGAGGATCCTGTGGTCCAGGATCTCTCCTATGAAGCAGTGCGTCTCCTCATAGAAGGCGCTGCAGAAGATGAGGAACACATGCGCTTCTTACTGTCTGCAGATGATACCTATGCTATGAAACTCCTCCCATATGTGAGAAAGGAATCCCTCAGGGAACTCAGGGACAACTACCTGAAGACCTACCCCAAAAAGAGCAAGCGGCTTCCCAATCAGGAGAATCTTTTGAAAGAGATGAAAAACCTGATCGGTGATTGAAAGCAGGTCGACTTCAATCTTTTTTTAGAGCGAGCATGGTGAAGCTCGCTCTTTTAATGCCCATTTTTTTGTAGTTCTCCCCAACAATTGCTATTTTTTGTTTCGTCATATATGAGATAATATTTTCAGAACGAATATGTTATGGAGGCAGACTTATGAGAGAGTATTGCAACCCGTTGGACCTCAGTTACAAATGGCAGCATTACAGCGGTAATGCTCATCGCGAAGCAGCGGATCCCACCATCGTTCTTTTCAAGGGAACGTACTATCTTTTTGCATCCATGTCCGCAGGCTTCTATTATTCGGAAGACCTTGTAGATTGGAAATGGCACGAGAACCGCGCGTTGGATATGTACCGGTACGCTCCGGATGTGCGCCAGGTAGGAGATTACCTCTATTTCTCCGCCTCCACACGGAGCAAACCGTCTACAATATGGCGGACAAAAGATCCTCTTAGCGACGATTTTGAAAAAGTCTCTGAGCCTTTCCCCTTCTGGGATCCTGACCTTTTCTGTGACGATGACGGTCGCGTCTATTTCTATTGGGGATGTGGAAACGTAGATCCGATCTGGGGGATCGAGCTAGATCCGGAAACTATGCTGCCTATCGGAGAGAAAGTCGCTTGTATCGACCATGCAGAAGATAAGGTAGGCTGGGAACGCTTCAACTTCCCCGGGAAAGAACCCGAAGCCTCCAAAGGGATCATGAAATTAGCAATGATGTTCATGAATCGCAGCGGTCGTCCCTACATGGAAGGCGCGTTCATGAACAAGTGGAACGGAAAATACTATCTGCAGTTCGCAGCTCCCGGCACACAGTTCCATGTCTACGGAGACGGATGTTACGTAAGTGATAAGCCTCTAGGTCCCTTCACTTTTATGCCCAACACACCATTCTCCCTCAAACCGGGCGGATTCATCACTGGTGCTGGTCACGGTTCGACGATAGATGACAAAGATGGTAATATCCTTCATGTCTCAACGATGCGTATTTCCAAGAACCAAAACTTCGAGCGCCGTGTAGGTCTTTTCCCTGCCGGTTTGGACGAAGAAGGACTGTTGTATTGCAATCAGAATTTTGCCGATTATCCAGTCGTTATTCCGGATGGAAAATACGATGCCAGGAACATCAGACCACAGTATTTCCTTCTTTCGTACAAGAAAAAAGCAAAGGCTTCCTCATCCCAGGAAGACCATCCAGTAGAACTTGCACTGGATGAAAACATCCGCACATGGTGGGCAGCCAATGAGACAAAAGCGTGGTATGAACTGGACCTTGGTGAGAAACTCTCTCCCCACTCTGTTCAGATCAATTTCGCGGAACATTCTGTGCCTGAACTGAAAGTAGACAAGAAACTTCGCTCCGATCTCATGACAAACAGCAGATATATCGATTCGGATAAAGAATTGCGGACGAGGTTCACACTCGAAGGTAGTCTCGACGGTGAGAACTGGTTCATGATCGAAGATCGTTCCCGTTCCGATGAAGACCGCTCTCACCCTTACATCCTGCTGAATGAGCGATTTGAGGTCCGTTATCTTCGTGTCACGGCTTTGGAACTCCCCTATGGAGAAGTTTTCGCGCTCAGCGGTCTGCGCGTCTTCGGGAAGGGCAATGGCGACTTACCGGAAGAAGTGAAAGATATCCGTGGAGAAAGAGACTTGAACGGTCTGGATGCTGTGATCCGTTTTTCCCCTTCCAAAGGTGCGTTCGGATACAACATCCGTTACGGTATAGCCCCCAACAAAATGTATTCCAGTTGGCAGATCTATGACCAAACAGAACTGAAACTCACCACCTTAAACAAGGGACAGCATTATTATCTGAGCGTTGACTCCTTCAATGAGAACGGGATCTGTGAAGGAAGCTCCATTTTGGAACTATGATCTGATCTGGTCTCTCTACTGCTCTAACTAAATAACCCATCAGCAGCGTATCGGTTTTGTGATCGATATGCTGCTTTTTTGCGTTTTCGTACATCTTCCGGCTTTATTTGTACAACTTTGCTCATTGTTGTGTGCATTTTGCCAAAATATTCTTTACAAATTTATGCAAGTTGTATTTTGATTGAAAAGACAAGTTTGGTTATACTTATAGTAGCGAATTAGGTCGAAACTTTTAAATAAAGGAGATCATCCATGAAAGACTTTTCAAGACTTGACCGACTGATCCATGATTTCGTCGACAAAGGCAGCGTTCCAGGCTGTTCCGTCGCAGTCATGCAGGGCGATGAACTCATCTACCACGGTGAAGCAGGATATGCAAACCGCGAGACTGGAAAACTCATCGATGTGAATTCCATGTTCAGCCAGGCATCCACTACAAAACTATTTACCTATGCCATTATGGGAATGCTCTACGAAGAGGGGAAATTCCTCTTTTCGGATCCTCTCTCAGACTATCTCCCTGAGTGGAAGAACACACAAAAGTATGTCGTGATGCCAAACGGAGCTGTTGAAACAAGACCTCTTGAGCATCCCATCACGATCCGCAACGCAGTTGCTATGATGTGCGGCATGCCATACTGCATGGTCCCAGCTATGGATCCTGTTACCCCCACTCTTGCAGCGATGAGCAAGCAGATCGCAGAACTGCAAAAGGACGGTCCCTCCCTTCTCAGAGATGAAGTGAGAGTCATGGCAAACGCCCCTGTCATGTTCGAACCCGGCAGCCACTGGCAGTACGGATTCGGAAGCGAGATCACCGGTGCACTCGTAGAGGAGTTTACGGGCAAGCCGTTGAGGGAAGTCTTCCGTGAGAGAGTTATTGAACCTCTTGAACTGGAACATACCGACACCTATGTCACAGATGCCAACCGCGAATTCGTGGTCACCACCTATGGCAAGAAAGGTCCCGGTCAATTCGAACCCACAGAAGGCTATGGCTGGAGCGATCCCGCGACCACACCTGTTGGAGCACGTCCGAACCTTTTCACCTCCTCCAGAGACTTCGCAGTCTTTATGCAGATGCTTGCCAATGGCGGAACATACAAAGGCAGAAAGTTCCTGGGTGAAGGAACTGTACGTATGCTTCATACCAGTCAGTTGGATGAGGTCTCTTTGAAAGACTTCGAGAATGATTATCTCGCGGGCTACGGCTATGGCTATGGCTTCCGCACCCTCGAAACACAGAAATACGGACACAACGGACATCTCGGATGCTTCGGATGGACAGGTGGTTCCGGGATCTGGGTCGAAGCGGACCCGGTAGCAAAATGCTCCATTGCCTACATGCACAACATGTTCCCCAATGAGGAACTCTATCATCACCACAGAGTGCGTGCCGTTGCTTACGGCTGCCTTCTGTAATAATAAGGAGGAAACCAATGGCAAACTTTGAGAAACTGGATCGCCTTCTTGAAGGTTTCGTTGAAGACGGTCTTCCAGGCTGCGCGATGCAGATCGTGAAGGATGGCGAAACCATTTACGAAAAGTATTTCGGCTATGCGGATGTTGAGAACAAAAAGCCGGTAACTAAAGATTCTCTTTTCCGTTTGGCATCCATGTCCAAGATCCCGCTCTACACCGCAGCAATGATGCTGTATGAGCAGGGCAAGTTCAACCTTACAGATCCTGTCGGCGATTATCTCCCGGAGTGGAAGGAATCCAAGAAATTCCTCCGCAAGCCGAACGGAGAGATGGAGATCGTACCGACAAGCCGCCCAATGGAGGTCACGGATATCCTCTCCATGAAGTGTGGTCTTCCCTATTGCCACACCAATGCCTACACAGAAGACCCCACCGTCAAATCCATGCAGGAGTGCATGAAGCCACTGTGGGAAAAAGGACACTTCACCGTACAGGAACATATCGCTGCTATGTCCAAAGCGACTCTCGCATATGATCCGGGTGAACACTGGACCTACGGCTTCTCCAGTGAGATCACCGCTGCATTCCTCGAGGTTGTTTCCGGAAAAGATATCGACACCTTGTTCAAAGACCTTCTCTTCGATCCTCTTGAGATGAACAACACTCGTTCTCATTTCTTTGGCGATGCACAGGATCGTCTCGTAAAGTTCTATGGTTGGAATGAAGACGGAAGCCTAAAACAGATCGTTTCCCCGATGGACGAGAAACATCTTCCCGGGCCGGAGCATGAAGCAGGATGGGCAAGACTCTTTACTTGCGCAAACGACTACGCGAACCTCCTCGGCATGCTGGCTAACGGCGGTGTATATAAGGGACAGCGCATTATGGGCAGAAAGACCATCGACCTTATGAGAGCGAACGGTCTCCATGGCGTTCAGATCGAGGAACTGCAGAGCGACGGATATCCGTACAATGCGGGTTACGGCTACGGTTACGGCGTCCGCACCCTGATCGACAAAGCAGGCGGAAACCACAACGGCTCTCTCGGTTCATTCGGTTGGACCGGTGGCTTTGGCACCTGGTGCGAGGCAGATCCCGAAGACGGTGTCGGCTTAGTCTATCTGCACAACACTTCCCCCAACAACGAAGTTTACTACCATCACCGCGTGCGCAATGTCGCATACGGATGCCTGGATTGATAAGGAGGAGCGACGATGTCTAACTTTAAAGACCTGGATGCCCTGCTTCAGAAATATGTTGATGACGGTCTTCCCGGATGCGGAATGGTCATCGCCAAGAAGGGCGAGATCCTTTATGAGAAATACTTCGGCTACGCCGATGTGGAAAACAAAGTTCCTTTGGAGCAAAAACACCTGTTCCGCCAGGCGTCCCTAACAAAAGTAGCTATGTATACCACAGCGATGATGCTGTATGAGCAGGGAAAGTTCCTCATGACCGATCCGATCTATGAATATTTCCCGGAGTGGAAGAACACCACAAAACGTGCGACACTTCCCAACGGAAAAGTCGAGATCGTTCCTGTGGAGAAACCGATCACGGTCAAGAACATCATGAACATGACCTGCGGTCTTCCCTATCACATGATCATGGGAAATATCCCCGTACGGAACCCCATCTCTGAGTCCATGGGACACTACATGGAACCTCTGTTTAAGAAGGGCAAGTTCACTCTCCGTGAACAGATCGCCGCAATGTCCCAGGTACCGATCGCTTTCGAACCGGGCGAGCGCTGGCTCTACGGCTTTGCAAGCGAACTGACCGCAGGGTTGTTGGAAGCGGTCACAGGCAAGCCAGCAGAATTAGTTATCAAAGAGATGCTCTTCGAGCCTCTTGAAATGAACACCACTGCGAACTTCATCATTGGCGATATGAGGGAACGTCTCGTCAAAAACTATCATCTAGCTCCCGGCAAGAAGTTGGGCGATGAAGGTGCTTTAGTCGAGCGCGACGACTCCATGATGCTTGGACCTCTTGGCACTGTAAACGGATTCTCCCGTGTCATCACCAACCCAAGCGATTACACTCACCTCATCCAGATGCTGGCTAATGGCGGCAAGTGGAAAGGTGAACAGATCATGGGAAGAAAGACCATTGACCTGATGCGTACCAATACCATCTCTGACGAGCTTATCGAAAAGGATCTTGCCAATAATTATCTCTGCGGTTATGGCTACGGCTATGGTGTAAGATGCCTGAGAGATAAATATGTAGGTCACAGCAACGGCTCTCTCGGACAGTTCGGATGGACCGGCGGTAGCGGAACATGGGGCGAAGCAGATCCTTCTGAGGGCATCTCGATCGTCTACATGCACAATCTGCAGCCAAACCTTGAAGAGTATCATCACCTAAGGATGCGCGCAGTCGCATACGGCTGTCTCGAATAATCGAATCCCGATCATCATTTTTCGTTTTTCTTATCTCCTAACGCGGAAGAGACACGGTTTATTGCCGTGTCTCTTCTGCGTTTGTTATACGATCCACTCGGTATCGTTTCCTTCAAAACATTACTCTTTAATCCATAATACTTTTTTTAGCCGTACGCACTTATATCTTTCTTGCAACTAGGATTTGCGCCGTACGGCTATGCTCTGATTAAACATTATGCCTATTTCCGGCTCTGATAATCCCTGTCGATCTCAGCAAATGCCTCTCCGTCCTCGAAATATCTTTCTCTTTCCTTAACGGACATACCGCGCACAGAACCTACGACCTTAGACAGCACCTCATAGTTCAATTGCGTTCCGGCAGTATCGCTGTGGTAATTCGCGGATCGTCCGCGACGTATTCCCATCCTCCCCGCTTCTTTTGCTGCATCGATATTCGCACCAAGGAAAAGGAATTCCCAATGATACTGTTCCTGTTGCCTTTCGATCATCTTGCGCACTTGCTCATAGTCGTAACGACGGCTGGCATTCTCCATCCCGTCTGTAATGATCACAAAAACGGTTTTGCCAGGTCTGTCCTCTTCACGAGCGTATTTGTGAACCGTTCCAATGTGGTGGATCGCACCTCCAACTGCGTCAAGAAGTGCTGTACAGCCCCGGACGTAATACTGTTTGTCGGTCATTGGTTCCACCTTTTTGATGTCGACTCTGTCATAGATCACCTCAGAACGGTCATCGAACAGAACGACCGATACATAAGCATCCCCTTCCTCTTTTTTCTGCTTTTCGATCATGGAGTTGAATCCGCCTATGGTATCGTCCTCAAGTCCGGACATGGAACCGCTGCGGTCCAGTATAAGCACTAATTCTGTGCAATCATTTCTCATTTATATTTACCTCCCTGTTTTTGTTCTTTACAGTCATCATTCTAGCGGCAAAAGAAAAACCGCAGGTCGCCTTAAAAGCGACAAATGCGGCTTATCTAAGAGGTTAGTGTTTAGAACGTCAGGGATTGCTGATGATAATTAAACAGGATCGCATCGACTTCAAAGATATCGTAGATCTCTCTGTGAATGCAGAATTGAACGATCAGATCGGACTTGCTGCTTGGAGAAAACGCATACCCCGCACGACTCAGCAGATCCGTCGTCTCATCCATATTGAGCCTTAAAGCAATAGCAAAGGCCAAAACCGTCCGTTTCTTTGGTGTGTAATCCACATTGCTTCTGATCTTGGAAAACAGTTTTCTGTCGACGCCCGCTCTCCTATAGACATCAACGTCCTTATATCCTTTTTCGTCGATCAATTGGAAAAGTCTCTGCTGGAAAGTTTCACTTCTGGACCTCATGATCTCCTCAAGCCCGTCCTTCTTACTGAACGGCCATGAACCGGTTATCGTTTCTTTGGACGATTCTACCGGAAGACTATCCACTTCCAATTCATTCGCCGTAACATATAAACCGTCTTCTGAAGGTCTTGGACGTTTCTCGCGTCTCCATGATAGATCCGACAAATGAGCGCCGTTTCTTCTTTCCCGGACAGACGGTTCGAACCCGCCATATTCCGGCTCGAACGCCTTTGCCACATAGTTTTCATCAATGAAGGTCTGGACTTCTTTTACCAAGTCTTTAGATAGTTCATAGGCATCCCTGTTGAAGACAACTAGAATGACATTCATATCGTGCTCTTCAAGGAAAGCAGAAATCTCCCTCGTCGCTATGGAGAGCGCTTTGTCCTTTGGAAACCCATAGACACCTGTTGAGATGAGGGGAAACGCAATGCTCTTACACTTCAATTCCTCCGCTTTATGAAGACACTTTCTGTAACA
>JAFUBI010000234.1 GCA_017460285.1 Oscillospiraceae bacterium
GTGCGAATATACGACCTGCAAAAAAGACAAAATACAATCTGTGTGAAGAATGATTAAAGCAAAATGATGTGACCACTGGGTGGTCTTGTTTGAGTGCTTTTGAAAACTGAAGATGGCATCCTCTGATCCAGGTTTTTCCAACCTGATCTTTTTTGCCCACATCTACTTGACACTAACCGATTTTCACGCATTGAATGAAGAGAGGAAGAACTATGCTACAATAATCTCAAGCAGTGCAATTGCGATTTCAGATCCGGGCATCTGCTGTCTAGGTCCGAATCAGGACATAAGGAAAACAAATGTCGAAAAATTGAAAGGATAAACATCGCGACGGAATGGTGCAAAGAGTAGAGACATTTCCATGTGAAGATGGGGAAATTCAACGGGTCCAGGTGGTCCAATTGGACAGCTTCTCAAAATTCCATTTTCAAAGACCACAGTACAGCCCGAGATCTTTTGAACAGATCTGCAGGCTTTACGAGGAATACTTCGTGAAAAAGTATGCCGCTTTCATGGGGAAGATCCTTTTCTTTCAGGCGGATGAGGAGATCGAAGTGCCGATGCAGAACACAGGATGCGGCGATCTCTATGATCCGCTGAATGCTTTGACTTTGTTCTTCCGTGAGAATATCTCTTACCAAAAGGGCGAAATGGTCTTTCATTGCGAGAAAGCCAAGGAGATCTATGAGAGGCTCCTCACAAAAAAGAAACTGTATCTGGCAGAAGGAAAAAGAAACAAGATCTATTTGCTGCCTGTAGGCAATGGGATGGGATTCCTCTCGCAGTCCTTTCCCGATTCCGATATGGCAGTCAACTCCTCCTTCTTTGTTATGAACCTGAATGAGTTCGGGAGCATCTATGATTACGCGGGGATCCCGATCGGTCTCATGATAGAGGGAGGAAAGATCTTAAGTCCGCCTCAATTTGGCAGACAGGCGTTTCTTGTTCGAAAGGATGGTACGGTATCCATCGAGACAGTAAGGCTGGGTCAGGTCTCCGTCGGGATCGGTGAACTGCTGTTCGAAGACGGCAGGAACTGCGAATTTATCGAACGCCCGGCTCAAAAAAAGACCGGAAGAGGGAAAACGGATATCGTGCTGGTGGACAGTAAGGTCGTTGCAGTCCATAGGGGCGGCGGAACACAGATCCCTTGCGGCGGTTTTGTCATCAGGACGGATCTTGACGTTCCGGATCTGAAGCAAGCATCGGTGTCCTACCATGGAATGGAGGACGTCGAGTTTGGGATCCAGGTAGGGAACAGCGCTATCGTGGATGGCGTGAAGACGGATAGGTTCCTCTCGCCGTTCTATAAGGTTCAAAATCTTTTCTCGGCACCTTATCCTCCTTCCATGTACCCTCAGAACTACAAGAAAGCTCGTGCACCGCGGATCCTGTTCGGTGCAGATATAAGTGGAAAGCCTATGGTAGCATGGATCGAAGGCGCGGGAAAGTTCGGGCATGTGAAACAGGAGGAAGGCGCAGGAGCGTCTCTCAGCGAATCTGCGGAGATCGCTGAAAAGATCGGCATGCACAACGCCGTTCACCTCGATGGTGGTGGATCCGCACAGATCCTGGTCAGGGGGAAGAAAGAACTAAAGGTGTCAGACAGAGATCCAACTGATTATTCGGAAAATGAACGGGCGATCCCACTAGCTCTTGTGTTTAAAGGGTGACGGTCATGGCTTCTGAAAGAATAAGACCTTGCTGGGTATCAACAGGCGCGATAGAATAGTACTGAAAAGAAATACATGAGGTTTCGAAGATGAAAAAACTATTGGCAGTCCTTCTGATCTTGACTTTGAGTTTATCGCTTGTGGCATGCGGATCCAGTACGCATGCTCCTGTTGTTCCCAACAGCGGAACGACAGCAGGTGAGAAGGAAGAAGCTCTTCAGGAAGAGACAGAAATCGAGGAGGTGGAAGAAGAACAGGAACCCAGCTACGAAGGCCTGTTTGCCCTTTATGAAGGTAAGTACCGCGCCATTGAGTGCATCAGTGATGGGGAAGATATCACGGAGTTCGTTCAGTCCAGTTGGGAGGACAAAACTTTTTATCAGTGGATGGAGTTTGACACAGAAGGCGTGGTCAAGTTCCGTGGCTACAGTGAGAGTTCCGGCGGTCTGCAGGACTACGGCGTCTTGTACTTTGATCCCGTTGAGTTTCGGTTTTATGGTACAGAGGATCGCACCGGTGACGACTACGTTCCTATTGAGATGGATGGGGACACTTTCACCTTCGATCTAGGCACAACATATTATAAATTCCTGAAAACAGACGAGATCCAAGACTTCGACTGATCGTTCAGTTTCAATTAATCAGGTTTAAGACCCGGTGGCGAAATGCATCGGGTCTTTCCTTTGTTTCGGGAAAGAATTGAGCAGAATGTGTGAAGGGGATACAATAGTATGCAGAGTGTTTGAAACAATTAGTGCTCGAACTGATAAACAGAGGAGGAGCTATATGGCTTTTACTTATGGAAATGGGAAAGCCGCTATGAGAGTGGCTCAGACTGAGTATGGCGCAGTGCGTGGAACGGAAGGAAACAACTCGAAGTTCACGGTATTCAAAGGGATCCCGTACGCTGCTCCTCCCGTAGGAGAGCTCCGCTGGCGCTTTCCTCAGCCTCATGAGAAGTGGGAAGGTGTCAGGGATTGCGTGGAGTTCGGAAACGCATGTTATCAGTTTATGGGAAGGACTGAGGACCTGAGGGACGGAGAGGACTGCCTATACCTCAACGTCTATACTCCCGCAAGCAGTCCGGATGAGATGCTTCCCGTATTGATGTTCATTCCAGGTGGTGCCTTCATGGGAGGAGCCTCCAACATGCCCATGTATGATGGAGAAGGTTTCTGCAAGCGCGGTGTCATTCTGGTGACGATCAATTATCGAACGGGTCCTCTCGGGATGCTCGTCCACAGGGATATGGAAAAAGAGAATCCCTATGGCAGTGCGGGCAACATCTATTATTTGGATCAGATCTTTGCTCTGAAATGGGTGAGAAGAAATATACGCAATTTCGGAGGTGATCCGGACAAGATCACTCTCATGGGTCACTCTTCAGGAGCTGTTGCGGCAACGGCTTTGGCGTGTACACCGCTTACAGAAGGAGACCTTGCGGGATGCATCATTGAAAGCGCGCCGGTGACCCATGATATGAGCGACCCGGATGACGGACCGCACACATCACCTTTCTGGATGGATAGGGAAGAAGCATACCGTCGCGGTGACATGTTTGCGGAAACAGCTGGCTGTTCCTCGCTGGATGATCTGAGAAAACTGTCCTGTGATGAACTGTCTGAGATCTACAAGAAAATGCCTGGTTATCTGTGTTTCTTCCGGGGAGTGATCGATGGATATGTGTTCCCGGAGGATCCCTGCGATGTCTATATTTCTGGAAGACATCACGATATTCCGTATCTTGTAGGCGGTGCCGGCGATGAAGGGGCTATCGTTACCACTTTCGCTCCCAGTGCGATCCTTACGAGGGAGAATATATCTAAGTATTCGAAAAAGTTTGGCGACAAGGCGGAAGACTTTATAGAATACTGTGAAAGCCTGAACGATACGGATATCGCAGTTGCTATGACGGACAGCAATATCTACAGAGCAAGGATGTTTGCTGAGACACAGTTGAAGAACCACATGAAGCCTGCATATCTGTACTGCAATATTCGAAGAGCGCCAGGGGACTTTGAAGGGGCTTATCACGGATTTGAACACTATTATGTATTCCAAACATTGGACCGCGATTGGAGAAAATACGCGGGAAGCGACTATGAGCTGTCCAACATGATGGCGGAGTACTGGTCGAACTTCGTGAAAAACGGAGATCCAAACGGTGATGAGTTGCCAAAATGGACTCCTTACACGGAAGAGGATAAACGCACGATGATGTTCGACACTTCCCCGTGGATGGGGGAGCGGAAGTTGCCAAAACTTCAGCAATATAAATTGGATTACAATCTGGATAAATATAAAGAAGTATTCCTAAACGTATAAATGTTTTTTTATGCAGAGGCTGTCAACCAAATCGATTGGCAGCCTCTGTTTTCTGGCATGCTTTCATAATCCTAGATAGTCGCAGTAAGCGAGGACTTTGAATTTAAGACTTCTCTGTTTTGGATGACTATGGTCGACTTTCGCATGGAAGTCA
>JAFUBI010000235.1 GCA_017460285.1 Oscillospiraceae bacterium
AACCAAAAGTGAAAGAACCTGAGCCTTAAGGATGAAATGATCTATGATAACGAAATGTATGTTCTATTTGTGCTGATGCCTGCAGCCGGTTCCGATGAGGATTATGTATATTATGCAGTTCATATGGATCCCCGCCCTGGCGGAGACAAGATCCTGTCTTCTCCGGATGCGATGGAGTGGTCTCAAGTCGGATACGGCTGATACAAATATTGACAGAATTGTGACAGGGGGCTTTTGGAGTTCCCTGCTTTGCTTTATGTATCAAAGCAGGTTGAAGATCATACCCCAAAAAGGTGAGTATACGATTGGATGGAAACAAAAACATGCTTATATATTTGCAGGAATGGCGTTAAGCAAAGGGAAAAAGTATGACATCTGCTTATTATTTTGATGTTTTGGTGCACAAAATCCATAGAACGATTCTGGCGACTGTGGACGATAAGGGAATACCTGTAACAGCAGCGATCGACAGGATGGACACAGACGGGAACAGTCTGTTTTTCCTCACAGCGAAAGGAAAGAATCTATTTCCTTTGGTAAAAAAAGCGGTGGGAGAGTTAGAGAGAGGTTACTACATAACAGACCGTTGTATCGGGTGTGGGAGTTGTGCTGTTGTTTGTCCGCAAAGCTGTATCCGTGACGATACGATCCCATATGTGATCCAGCAGGAACATTGTCTCTACTGCGGAAACTGCTACAACGAGTGCCCTACAGGAGCAATCATCAAACGAGGATAAGAGTACATGACACAGAGCGAACGATTAAATTATTTGGTGCGTTCCTTTATTGAGGATTCGGAACACTATAAGAATATGGAAGTACCTGCGGATACAGAGGGAAAAAGGACTCTTTTGAGATCTCTTATGAACATCCGTATGCCCAAAGCGATGGATGAGGAGATACTAAAGGTGCAGGATGAGTATCTTCAGGAACGCGCTCGCGAAGTTGGTGTCGTTCCTGCAATCGAGATCCCCACAGTCGCTGAACTAGGAAGTAAAGCAGAAAAGGGAGATCAGATCGCTATATGGCAGGGAGATATCACAAGGATCGGTGCTGATGCGATCGTCAATGCAGCAAACTCTCAGATGCTGGGGTGTTTTGTCCCGATGCATACCTGTATCGATAACTGCATTCACACGTTTGCGGGTGTACAGCTCAGGGCGGAGTGTGAGAACAAAATGCGCGCATTGAGGAAAAAGTACGGCAGGGAATATGAGCAGCCCACTGCTGTTCCGATGATTACTTCCGGCTACAATCTCCCAGCAAAACACGTGATCCACGTGGTTGGACCGATCGTTTATGGTCGCCTAACAACGAAACTGGAACGCCAGTTGGGCGACTGCTACAGGAATACACTAAAACTGTGTGATGAATATGAACTGACGAGTGTGGCTTTTTGCTGTATCTCAACAGGTGTATTCTTGTTTCCCAATGAGAGAGCTTCATCGATTGCTGTGGAAGAAGTTACATCTTATCTTCGGGAGACAGGAAGCCGGATAAAAGTCATATTTAATGTGTTCAAAAACGAAGACCTGGATCTGTATCGGAAACAGTTAGAACTG
Organism: Oscillospiraceae bacterium; assembly: GCA_017460285.1. GTDB lineage: Bacteria > Bacillota > Clostridia > Oscillospirales > Ruminococcaceae > RUG11783. The sequence goes on from JAFUBI010000235.1 coordinate 1,563, forward strand.
GAGTAGGAGATTTGGCATTCACGAAAGGTGACCAAGATTTGTATTTGCAAGGAGAAAAGAGGGAAGCATTTGAACAAAGATAGGAATGGAAGGTATTCTTTCGATGCAGAGATTCAGGAACTGGAGGACAACGGTGGTGCCTATGTTATTTTTCCATGGGATATTAAGAAGGAATACGGTAAAGGGAGGCTGAAAGCCCATGCTGAATTTGACGGGATTCCCTATGACGGGAGTATCGTCAACATGGGAGTTCGGGATGTCGATGGCAACGTTTGTTATGTGATAGGTGTTTTGAAAAGCATTCGAAAACGACTTGGTAAAGGAAATGGTGATATCGTACATGTGGAAATCACCGTATCAGGCCAGAACAGAGAGCAGGGATAGCATCTGCCATCCCTTTTTGTTTGACTAAGTTCAGATTGTAGTGGTATATGGAACCTAAGATGCTATATAATTAAGTGCGGAGTTAGCACAGACTAACTTATTCCGGCAGATGAGGTTAAAA
>JAFUBI010000236.1 GCA_017460285.1 Oscillospiraceae bacterium
CCTCACTGGCCTTCAGTTCTCCGACGATCTTTGACGCATTCATGATGTAAATGCGGTCGCTCATGGCCAGCACCTCCGGCAGCTCGGAGGAGATCATGATGACGGACTTGCCCGCCGCCGCCAGGTCGTTGATGATGCAGTAGATCTCGTATTTCGCGCCGACATCGATGCCCCTCGTAGGTTCGTCAAAAATGAACACTTCCGCATCGCTGGCAAGCCATTTGCCCAAAGCCACCTTCTGCTGATTGCCTCCGGACAAACTTCTTACAGGCTGTAGGATAGAGTTGCATTTGATGTTCAACTCTCCCACATATTGATTAGCCATCGTCTCCTCTTCATAGTTGTTGAGGATAGATTTCTTCGATATTTTATCGAGGGATGCCAGGGATATATTGGTTCGGATCGTGTCATCCAATATAAGCCCCAATCCCTTCCGATCTTCACTTAGATAGGCAAGACCCGCTTTGATTGCCTCTTTCGGATGTTTAAGGTGTAACTCTTTTCCATTGAGGAAAACCTGTCCTGTTGTGTTCTGCCCGTATTGGCGTCCAAATACGGAAAGCGCCATCTCGGTTCTTCCTGCACCCATCAATCCATACAATCCAACAATCTCTCCTTTGTGCACCTCAAGAGATGCCTTCTTAACGACCTCCTGTTCAAAGTACACGGGATGATAGGTCGACCAATTGCGTATCTCAAAGCCAACTTCATCCGAAATCGAAGAACGATCTCTTTCCGGGAAGCGGTCTTCCATCGGTCTTCCTACCATGTTTTTCACAATAGTGGGTTCACTGAAGGGCTTCTCATCTTCATTCATGGTACAGATCGTCTGTCCGTCACGAATGACTGTGATCCTGTCCGCAACGTAGCAGATCTCATTCAATTTGTGAGAGATCATGATACTGGTGATCCCCTGTTTTTGCAGTTCCCTGAGCAGATTGAGCAAATGTGTTGAGTCTGTTTCAGGTAGGGATGCTGTAGGCTCATCAAGGATCAACAGTTTGCAGTCCTTAGCAAGCGCTTTCGCAATCTCGAGCAACTGCTGTGGTCCTGTGCTGATATCTATTACATAAGTTTCAGGTGAATACTTAAACCCGACCATATCGAGATATTTTTGCGCATCGCGATTTGTCTGATTCCAAGAGATGATTCCGTGCTTTGCACGTTCGTTCCCAATAAAAAGATTTTCAGCTACCGTCAGTTTTTGTATCAGTGCCAGTTCCTGCCGGATAATGACGATTCCCTTATGTTCACTGTCTTTAATATCCTTGAACCTGCACTCTTCGCCATCATACAGGATCTGTCCCTCGTAACTTCCATAAGGATACGTCCCGCTCAGCACATTCATTAGGGTGGATTTTCCAGCACCGTTCTCACCAACGATAGCGTGGATCTCTCCACGCTTCACCTGCAGATTAACATTGTTTAATGCTTTAACACCAAAGAAGGCTTTGGTGATCCCCTTCATTTCGAGGATATAATCCGCCATTTTTTCCTCCCTTTTTGAAAAATACTGTCGCCCGCTTCGCTCAGGCGACAGCATTCAAAAGTAACGTTAAACTGTTTCAGTCAAAGATTAATCATCCTCTTCTTCAGGGATAACATCACCGAATACAGAATCGTAGGCATAGAATCCACTGTCAACGACCTTCTCTTTGAGGTTCTCTTTGTCAACTGCAAACATGTCGACGAATTTTGCCTTAAGGGTGAAATCATAATCCTCATCTGGCTGATAGTCTTCGAGACCGGTCACTGTTCCGCCACTTGCCAAGGTATTGATAATATCCATGCATGCTCCGGAAAGAAGTGTGGTGTCCTTAAAGACCGTCATACCTGCGAGATCATGTGCAAGCAGCCAACAAACAGACTCATAGCAGTCATTACCTGTAATGTACGCCATCGGCTGTTCTTCTGTGCCGTAGCCATAATCCTGTAGGAAGTTGGAGACAGGTCCAACAAAATAGTCGGACGGGCAAAGAACTGCGTCAAGGCGTGTTCCGTCAGAATAGAATCCAGTCATGCGCGCATTAAACTTTGTCTCAAGTGTGGTGAGCTCCCAGTCAACAATCGTGCACTGATTGATGTCTGTTTCACCAGATTTGCAGACGAGGACGCCGCTATCAAAATAGGGTTTGAGGACCTCGTTTGCATAGTTGAAATAATACCAGCAGTTAGCTTCCTTCAAATCGCCCGCGAACATCTCAATGTACTTTGGGTTATCGGGGGTTGCGTTGTCAAGATCAAGAGCTTTGATGATCGCGTTAGCCTGCATGACACCGACTTCACGGTTGTTGTAGCCAACGAAGTAATCGACTTCATCAGAACCTGTTACAGCGAGGTCATAGTTAATGATGACGACACCGTTGTCACGTGCATCCTTCAATACGGTGCCCAAAGAACCTGCGTCATACGGACATACGATGATCGCTTTAGCACCAGCAACTACCATGTTTTCGATCTGTGTTGCCTGTACGGTAGCATTGTCATCGTTGAACTGGATCATCGGCTCAAAGCCAGCTTCTCTGATCGCCTGCTCAAGCGTAGCGGCATCGCGCTGCCAACGCTCTGATGCCTGGCTGTTCAGAGATACGCCGATGACATCGCCCGGTTTGAATGCTGCATCGGAAGTGGTTGTACCACCGCCTTCGGTTCCACCTTCATTACTGGTGCTTCCGCATGCCACTAAAGAAAATGCGAGAACCAAGACGAGAAGTAAAGAAAACAGTTTTTTCATATCATTCTCCTTTAACAAGTGAAACTAACAACCGCAATGTGTTGTATGTTACCAAAATGATAGCCTAAATATGGTTTTAATTCAATAAGTAAGATGCTTTTTTACACAATGATCAAAAGAACCAGGCTCGCATTGTGCAATACGACGATTCTTTTTGCCAATTCGAAAATTTGTTGTATACATTTTGTCATTATTTTGATATAAATGCATTTATTAGATTGTTTTTAAGCAATTTTAGTATGATCCAGTTGTTATCATTCTTCCTTGTTAAAGGCTGCTATTCAGTGCTTTGTCGCCTAGAGAGAGTATGATTATCCAGCAATGTATACAACAGAAAGAATTATTGTTATAATTGCATCATATCGGAGGACGGCATCATGGCTACAAGTTTAAAGGACAAAGCATACACAATAATCAAAGAACGGATCTTGTCCGGGTTTTACGAACCAAATACAATGCTGAACGAAGTCGCACTGAGCGATGAGCTAGGGATCAGCAGAACTCCTATACGCGAAGCCCTCAATGATTTGGAACACGAGATGCTTGTCAACGTGCTTCCCAAAAAAGGCACTCAGGTTTCCGAGATCAATTTTGATGTTGTGAGAGATATCTTTCAGGTACGCATGCTGATCGAACCCTATATCCTGAGGCAATTCGGACCTTTGATTGACAAATTGCAACTTCTTCGCATCAAGAGCATTCAGGAAAATGCTGAGATCACTGGTATTGAGGCTCAGTTCGAATCAGATAATGATCTTCATCAGTTGATCATTTCTTCAAACCCAAATCGCTATCTGGATGAATCTATCCGTAAGGTATATGACCAAAACCAGAGGATCCGCCTTATGACCGGTCAAAAAAGCACGAAAAGGCTGATCGACAGCGCTTCTGAACATATCGCTGTCATCGATGCGATCCTCGTGGAAGACTATATTAAGGCCGCAGAAGCGATGGAACAGCATCTTGCCAACTCATGGAAAGCTACACTTGATGTTCTGTACCACGTATAGCA
>JAFUBI010000237.1 GCA_017460285.1 Oscillospiraceae bacterium
GAAAAGAATACGAATTGCACCTGAATCTTGTCTCGGATCTTTTGGTTCATGAAGTAGAAAACTATTTAAACGTCATGGTTCAACATAATGTACAATTGTCAGATTTACTGAGTGGACTCTTACCGAAGCGTGTCGGTGAAGAGATCATACGTGCTTGTTGTAAAGATCCTTTCAGGAGGAAAGCCTCTTCTTTAAATGATTCTGAACGTGAAAAAGTTGCTCGAACGTTGAGAAACTGGACATTTAAGGTGAAATCGTTGGGACCTGTTAATTTGGCGCAGATCAGTAAAGGCGGGGTCATGGAATTGGATTCCCAAACATTGGCGTCTCAAAGAAACACTGGTCTGTTCTATTGTGGTGAGGTGGTCAATGTTGATGGTGAATGTGGGGGATACAACCTTCACTGGGCGTGGATCTCCGGTCAGGCTGCTGGAAAAGCCGCATGTGATTATTTGACAAGAGTTCGAGGGGCGGCAGATGAAGTATAAGGCTATACTATTTGATTTAGATGGGACTACACTAAACACCCTGCCAGATCTATGGCATTCTGCAAATCATGCTTTAAAGGAACTTGGGTTTCCTGAAAGAAGTTTTGATGAAGTTCGTCGATTTGTCGGAAATGGTGTAGGAATGCTAATGAGACGGGCATTACCTCATGGAGTATCAGACTTTGTTTGGGAGGAGTCTGTTCGTCTCCAAAAGAGTTACTATAACAGTCATCTAGCTGTTGATACAGTTCCTTATGTAGGGGTTATCCCGATGCTCCAGACGTTGAAGAAAGAAGGGTATATGCTCGGCACCGTCTCAAATAAATATGATGAAGCAGTACAGGCGTTGATGGATCTCTATTTTCCTCACCTTTTTGATGCGGCATTGGGATCTAAAGAAGGAGTTCCCTTAAAACCTGACAGATCGATGGTGGATTGCTTATTAGAACAGTTCCATATTAGAGATGCTGAAACCATTTATGTCGGCGATTCGGAGGTGGATTATCAGACTGCTTTAAATTCAAATACTTTGCCTATACTCGTAGATTGGGGATTTCGACCTAGAGCACAATTAGAAGTTACTGGAGCTGAGAATATTGTCTCTTCAATTACGGAGTTATATGACACGATCCGTCTATATGAAAAATGAGTGCTGTAATAGCACTCATTTTTCATTAGACCAAAGCCCAAGCATTATTTTTCCAATGGAACGATCTTTTGAGAATTGACATCAACATATCCAAAATCCGTAACCTTCAGTTGAGGGCTTACAGGAAGTGCTAATGTACAAAAACTCATAATCGGGTCCACATGAGAATAGCCTCTTTCCTTCATCGCTTTTGTTACAGCGGATATGTCTTCCGCAAATTGATAACATGTTTTCTCGCTTAATATTCCCGCAATAGGTAAAGCTGCAGATGCGATGACTTTTCCATCTTCTACTACGGCGAGTCCGCCATGCATTCCGATGACCTCATTTGCCGCTGCTGCCATATCAGCTTTGTTGGCGCCAAGAACACATAAATTGTGACTGTCATGACTGTAAGTCGTTGCAACAGCACCTTTTTTCATCGTAACTCCTGAAATAAGTCCACGCCCGATGTTGCCGTTTTTACCATGCCTTTCAATCACAACGAATTGACTTACGGAAGAGCCCTCAAAAAACAGTTCACCATCTTTCGCCTCTAATACGACCTCTATTTCTTGAGTTTGAGTCTTGACACCATCTACTTTTATTGCACGAATAGGAACTAGACCTTCTCTGTCTGTATGTAACGTAAAATCGCTTTCATACAAAATGCTGCATTTTACACTGTTTTTGAAATCGTCCGGGAAGGCTTCTGTAGATATAGATTGGACAGGTAAATCGCCTTTTGAGTAGAGGCAGTTGCCTTTCTTATAAGTTTTGCAGATTTCGAAGGTCTCTTCGTTATCCAATATGACAAAGTCTGCCAATTTTCCAGGACGGATCTCACCTCGGTCTAATAAGTGCATACGCAGTGCTGGTGTGTAGGTGCAGCAGTAAACTGCGTCTTTTAAATCAAGTCCATACTTAAGTGATTTCCGCAAAACATGATCAAGAATACCATGTTCGATCATTTCGTCTGCCATCACATCATCTGTAACGAGGCAGGTGTTATCGTACAATTCATATTCTTTGAGATAAGAGATCACATCGGGAAGAACAGTTTTTTCCTGAAGTTGAACACAGAATCCGTTTAGCCATCTTTCAATCAACTCGCTCAATGGATGCTCTGTGTGATCCGAGTCAACACCACTTAAAAGGTATTCAGCGAGATCATCCCCAACGATTCTAGGAACATGACCCTCCAAAGGAAGATGTGGGGCAGATTCGTGAAAAGCACGAATCAAGCGGTTTGTTTTTCCGTCTGGTTCTGTGAGCACGCTTCTGGTGTTCATCACTTCGCCCAGGCATTTTATATCATCATATTTTAAGAGTTCATAGACTTCCGGAATATCGATCTCACTACCGGCTGTTTCCAAAGTGTCGTTGGTTGAGGGAACGGAGGAGGGAATACCATAATATATATCGATGGGGGCTCCTTTACCTGCCGCCATCATTGCTTCAATTCCCCTCACGCCAAAAACATTTGCTATTTCATGAGGCTCGCTCACTACGGTAGTAACACCATGGCGTACCGCCTCGTAAGCATAAGCTTGAGGTGTAAGCATACTGCTTTCAATATGCATATGAACATCGATAAGTCCGGGAATAACAAATTTATTATTTAGATCAACAACTTCATTTGCGTGGATGGATTCAGGTGGTTCACCCACGCCAATGCGAACGATCAAAGATCCTCGAACAGCAAAGAAGCCGTGGTAGAATCTTCTGTAACTGCTGCTAAAAATGTTTCCATTGTAAAACAAAAGATCGCAATCCATTATCCTTATACCTCACATGCTCTGACGAATGAAGAGAATAGTAATGTAGAGTCCTCATCTGGATAAAGCCATTCCGGGTGCCATTGAACGGCCACAAAAAAAGGATGCCCCTGTAATTCGATACACTCTGGCATCCCATCAATTGAAACAGCGGAAAGAGTCAAACCAACACCGAGATCCTTGATTCCTTGATGATGCATACTGTTCTCAATTAACTTGTTTGAACGAAGGATGGAAGAAAGTTTGGTGTTTTGAACAACAACCACCTCATGTGTTATTAGTGCGATCAGTTCTACATGTGAAGGAGAGTGGCACAAAGTGTTTGAGGTCTGAGTAGGAATGTCCTGCCAAAGTGAACCGCCAAAAGCTACATTGATCATTTGGCATCCTCTGCAGATCCCTAGGACAGGTTTGCCCGCCTCTAGAACTAAAGGAAGAAAAGAGAATTCAAAATCGTCTCTATCGGAGAGCGTCTTTCCACATTCTGGAATAGCGCTTTCTCCATATTTTTCCGGGGCGATATCGTCTCCACCGGTAAAGATAAACCCATCGCAAGATTGTATATAAGAGTCAAGTTTCAGAGGGTCGGTCGTCCATTGAAGAAGTTTGTATTGAGCACCGCACCCTTTAATAGCCTTGCAGTATGGTGTGATCATGATCTCATGGATCTCAGAATGTGCAGTATCTATTATTCCAATTAAAGCCATATCGTTCTCTTTTCATGTTTCTCTTTTTTTATTATATATGTCAAAAAAGACAAAGAAAAGTCGGCAAAATGCTCAAACAAAACAAAGACAAAAATAACAGAATGGAAACAGTTAACAAAATCCAAAGGAAGCAAATTGACATTTTGTTTAATATGCATATTATATATTATTGTAAACGTTTACGGTAACGTTAACGCAATAGATTTTAAGGAGATCTGTAACAAGAATAGCTGTGGTTACGATTAAAGACATAGCAAGAGTGACAGGATATATCATCGTTACAGTATCTCGTGTCATAAACAATAAAGCTGACGTCAGCGAAGAAGCTCGATCTCGCATTGAGAATGCGATCAAAGAATTGGATTTTTACCCAAATGCTAATGCCAAGAGTTTAAAGCAAGCTTTACCTTCTGGGATTACGGTCATCGTTCGTGGAATGAATAACCGTTTTCTTGTTTCGCTTTTGGAAGAAGTTCAGCGACTTCTGACTGAACATGGAGAAAGCACGAATGTAGTTTTTCTTGACGAGATAGAGGATGAAATAGAAGCTGCTGTTCGAGTTTCGAAAAATGAAAGACCCAAAGGTTATATTTTTCTTGGGGGAAGTGCTAGTAGTTTTCACCAATCTTTTCATCAGATAACAATACCTAGTATTCTTGTGACAGGTAGTGCTGAAGATTTGCATTACGATAACCTTTCTAGCATTACCACGGATGATTTTGCTGCAGCTTACTTTGCTGTAAATAAACTATTAGAGCAAGGGCATAAGCGAATAGGAATAATCGGTGGTAATCCTGTTGCATTTGCGACGGATAATTCGACCAGAAGATTACAAGGTGCAATAAAAGCCTTGGGAGACAAGGGAGCAGTTTTTGATAAAGACAAAGATTATGCGCCTGGTTATTTTTCTCTGGAAGCCGGATATGAATCAGCGAATCAACTGTTAGAACAGGATCCGGATATTACAGCAGTATTCGCATTGAGCGATATTGTTGCTTTTGGAGCGATGCGCGCTTTTAATGACAGGGGATTAAAGGTTCCTGACGATATCTCGATTTGTGGATTTGATGGTATTGATTTTGTTACTTATTCAGTTCCAAGATTGACAACTGTAAAACAGAATGTTGAAGAGATAGCAGAGAAGTGTGTTGACGATCTTTTGTTGAGAATAAGTTACCCGAGGTCGGCATTCCATTTAACTGTCCCATTTTCGTTTATTGATGGAGAGAGCGTAGCTCCTCCGAAAAAATAGATTTTCATCAAAAAAATGAAGAGATCATCATGGCAACTGTAACGTTGAAGCACATTCAGAAGATCTACCCCAACGCCGAGAGTAGCCCAAAGAAAAAGTCTCGGAAAAAAGACGAGCCTGTTGAGAAAAAAAGTTATCAGCTTAAGGTAACCGACGAAGGAGTCGTTGCCGTTGATGACTTCAATCTCGAGATCAAGGATCGGGAATTCGTTGTTCTTGTTGGACCTTCGGGATGTGGAAAATCTACGACACTTAGGATGATTGCTGGTCTTGAGGACATCACAAGAGGCGAATTGTACATAGGCGACCGCCTCGTCAATGAAGTTCCTCCAAAGGATCGAGACATTGCAATGGTTTTCCAAAACTATGCATTGTATCCTCACATGAGTGTTCGACAGAATCTTGAGTTTCCTTTGAAACTCAGGAAAACTCCGAAAGACGAGATGGATCGTCTCGTTAATGAAGCAGCAGAGATCCTTGGAATCACGCAGTATTTGGACAGAAAGCCTAAAGCGTTATCAGGTGGACAGAGACAGCGTGTTGCGATCGGACGAGCTATCGTAAGAAATCCTCAGGTCCTTCTCATGGACGAACCGTTATCTAATTTGGATGCCAAATTAAGGAACCAAATGAGGGCAGAGATCATTAAGCTTCGCAACCGTATTGATACAACGTTTGTTTATGTCACGCATGATCAGACGGAAGCAATGACCCTTGGCGACAGGATCGTCATTATGAAGGACGGTGAAGTACAGCAGATCGGAACGCCTCAGGAAGTATTTAACGCACCTGTTAATACTTTTGTCGCTGGGTTTATCGGCACACCTCAGATGAATATGTTCGATGGAAAACTGCTGCTTGATGAATATGGAAAATATACGGTAAGTGTCGGTGACGCCATCATCGCTATTTCGGATGAGAAACAGACCAACTTGAAGAAAAACAACATTCAGGAGCAGAACGTTATCGTTGGAGTACGTCCTGAGCATATCACTCTGGAAGGCGAAGACTCCGCCATGGTTACTGGTCTCGTTGATGTTTCTGAAATGATGGGAAGTTCGATTCATCTACATATCAATGCCGATGGAAAAGATTGCATCATTATCGTTCCTACGTTGGATCTTGGTGAAAAAGACCTGAGCGCAGGTGCAAAAGTGAAGTTTACCTTTGCACCTAATGCGATCCATGTATTTGATCCGGAATCCGGAAACAATTTGGAATATGTTTAACAAAGGTTTTATCAGGAACAGTCCTGGAAAACATACAAATCAACAAAAACTCTTAGGGGGAAACAAATGAAATCCAAAAGATTATTCGCACTGCTTCTTTCCGTCCTGATGGTTATGGCCATGCTTTCAGGTTGCGGATCTCAGGGAGAAACAGAACCTGCTCCGTCTGGAAATGACACAACAGAGGAAAAGGTAGCAGTTACGGTCACCGTTTGGGGACCTCAGGAAGACCAGGCAGCCGATACCGGCAGTTGGCTTCAGAAAGAATGCGAAGCATTCGCTGCTGAACATCCTGAATGGGATATTACTTTCGTATATGGCGTATGCTCCGAAGGCGATGCCAAAACAAACGTAACCACTGACCCGAGCGCAGCAGCAGACGTCTATATGTTTGCAAATGACCAGATCCCGGATCTGGTAAAAGCTGGCGCGATCGCAGAGCTTGGTGGTACTACTGTTGAGAACATGAAGGCGAACAATTCCGAGACAACGGTCAACACTGTAACCTATGATGGCTCTGTCTACGGTTTCCCGTTCACAGGTAACACCTGGTTCATGTTCTATGACAAGAGCGTATTCACAGAGGAAGATGTTAAATCTCTGGATGCAATGCTTGAAAAAGCTCCTGTAGCTTTCCCGTTGAGCAACTCCTGGTACCTTGCTTCTTTCTATGTAGCTAACGGCTGCACACTGTTTGGAACAAGCGGATCAGATGAGGCTGCTGGCATTGATTTCAGCGGTGATAAAGCAGTTGCTGTTACTGAGTACCTCGTTGGTCTCGTAAACAATGCTAACTTCAAAAATGGTGATGTAGGTAGTGCTTCTGACGTTAAGGCATTCTTCTCCGGCACTTGGGACTATGACAAAGCTGTTGATGCGTACGGTGAAAATCTCGGAATTTGCCCTGCTCCGAGCATCACAGTCAATGGTGAGTTGAAGCAGATGAAGTCCTTTGCTGGTTCAAAAGCAATCGGCGTCAACCCTGCAACTTCTCTTTATAAAGAGCATCCGGAAATTGCAGTAGCTCTCGCAGCTTATCTTGGTGGTACATCCGCTCAGAAAGATCACTATGATCTTCGCAACACAATTCCGACCGATCTTAATGTTTCTGTTCCTTCTGATGCTCTTGCACAGGCACAGATGGATACCATGGCATATGCTTCTATCGTACAGCCTGTTGTAGCAAGCATGGGTCAGTATTGGACACCTGCTCAGTCTATGGGCGAGGAACTTGTAGCTGGTACTGTAACACTTGCAAACGCAGCTGAGAAAACAGAAGCTATGAATGATGCTATGAATTCTACAGCAGTTTCCTGATACTTCGGTTTCAGTGACGGCTTTTGAGTAATGGCCAAGCAAGGCCGAGCCGTCAGGTCCGGCCTTGCTTTCTCAAATTAGAATAGTGATTTCTCTGTCAGGAGAGAGGATTATGAGTAAAAAACGTATCAATATTGTCAATGCAATAAAATACGGTGATTTGTTTACCCGGCTATCTGTATTGTTGATGGGCCTCGGCGTTGTTTTCCATGGGCAGATAGTAAAAGGTCTTCTTATTTTTGCTTGTGAGATAGGATTTGTCCTGTATATGCTAGGGTCTGGACTCCACAACCTTTCGATGCTTCCCAGTCTGGGAACCGTTGAAGAGGGGAAGGTCTGGAACGAAGCAAAACAAGTTTATGAATACACAACTGGTGATAACTCACAGCAATTGTTGCTCTACGGTGTTATCACATGTTTCGTGATCGCTGCGATCATCGTTTTGTGGGTGCTGCAGTTGCGCCACTCATATCGTTTGCAGGTTGAAAAAGAAGAGGGTAGGAAAGTACCGACATTTATCCAAGACGTTAAGAGTTTGTTTGATGGGAATCTTCACATCACACTTATGACTTTACCTTGTCTTGGAATTCTAGTTTTTAACATAGTGCCTCTGGTCTATATGATCTCAATGGCATTTACGAATTACTCCAAAGAAGATGAGCACC
>JAFUBI010000238.1 GCA_017460285.1 Oscillospiraceae bacterium
GTGCTGAGATCTTTTCTTTGATGGAATTTCCTCTATAGGTGTTCTCGGCATCGGTGTTATTTTATAGTAATCATTGTCAAAGTCAACCGGATTAAAATCCTGCCACTGTTTGTCGTAGTCATTTTTGAACTCATTTTTCATCTTTGTTTTGTAGTGAACATTGTTGAACACATGAGAATTCTTTTTAATTGCCAAAACCTCTTCGCAATCGAATAATACTGACATTTTAAAGGCAATAGCGACAAGAATATATTTGGGAAGCAGACCAAATCCAAGTTTTGTAATGTTGCTGATTTCTTTCTGGGGTTCAGCAAGGTGCGGCGTACAACCTTGAATAGCATTGATCTTCATTACCCGTCGACTGTTGATATATCCAAGATTAAAAGCTATGGAAAATATTCTTTCTGTAGTCGCTACGTCAAATCCTTCGATTATACTTTCTCTGACGATCGATATGGCAAAATCACCTTCTCTTCGGTGTGTTTTTGAAAAGTGGGCAATAATCCGGTACTGAAGAGGGATTGCTTCTGTTGGAGTATATCTGCCGATCTCTATTCCCTCCTCTGTATAAAGCTGATTTAGCTTATCGGAAGGCAGATACTGGTTAAGTATTTCATAGTGTTTAGTTATTGCTTCTATACGTTCTTTCACTGAGTAACGCGATAGTTCGTATGGACGAAGAATTTTAAACAGAATGGAATCATCCTTTTCTGCTAATGGATAAAATTGCGGCTTTTTCAATTCTTCTAGAAATCCGAAGAAGTCTTTTCTGTTTAAAAGAACACGATAAATGAATGTCAGATCTTTGAAGAGTCCCTTATTTAATATGCGACTGTTGTTAAATTTTATCAGGGCTCTTAAACTGTAGTCATTTTTGTCAACGAATTCTTTCCATGACATTCTTCTGTTTGTGCAGTCAAAATTATCCATTTTTATATTTAACTCTATGATTGTTCAGACGTTTTTTTAAACTGTGACTTATATAAGGCGGAGTATGCGCCGTCTGAAGCAAGCAGTTCATCATGAGAACCTGATTCTACGATTTGTCCGTCGTTGATAACCATTATTTTATCAGAGTCAATAATGGTACTTAACCTATGGGCAATAACGATAACAGTTTTATTCTTCATCAAATTATCCAGGGCTTCTTGAACAATTTTTTCTGATTTGTTGTCTAATGCGCTTGTTGCTTCATCGAGTATCACAAGAGGAGCGTTTTTAATAAATGCTCTTGCAATGGCAACACGCTGCTTTTGTCCTCCTGACAGAAGAATACCTTTTTCACCGATCGGAGTGTCTATTCCTTGAGGTAATTTTGCTAGGAATTCATCGAGACATGCATTCTTACACGCTTCTCTTAGTTCTTCCTCTGTTGCTTCAGGATTTCCCATTAAAATGTTCTGCCTTATTGTTCCTGTGAAAAGGAAGTTATCTTGAAATACGACTGATATGTTTTTTCTCAATGATTCAATAGAGAAATCCCTAATATCACAACCATCGATCAATATCTGACCGGAACAGATTTCGTACAATCGAGGTATCAGACTGCAAACAGTGGTCTTTCCGCCTCCGCTGTTACCAACCAAAGCGACTTTCTGACCTTTTGCAATTTTAAAATTGAGTTTTTCCAAAACCATTTTTTCTGAATTATATCCGAAAGAAACATCTTTGAATTCAAGTGAGGAGTTGACTCCTTCAAGAGTTTTAAGTTCTTTCTTTGAATTGCTTTCTTCCTCAGCCATTGTTGGTGTGTCTATCATCTGATAGATACGTTCAACAGCTAAAATTGAAGTTTGGATCTGAACGTAGTTGTTTCCAATGGATTTTAACGGAGTGTAGAGCATAATCAGTGCGGCTAGGAATGACACAAATGTTCCGCTGGTAATCTGCTGAGTTACGATAAGATGTCCGCCGTACCAAATAACAATTGCAACACCGATTGCGCTAACTACATGCATCATTGGTGACAGCCAATTTGTGTCTCTGACCATTTTCATACCCATACCGAACAGAAATTTGGCGGAATACTTGAATTTAGACATCATTGTGTCTTCAAGAGTGAACGACCGGATAATTCTGTTTCCTGCTGATGTTTCGTTATATAAGGTTAAGATGAAAGCTCCTTCCATAACGGTTTTTTTCATTATTATGTTTATTCTTTGTCTTACTATGCGTAGAGGTATTATTAGGAATAGTAGCACGCCAATTGCCGCGCAGGACAGTTGCCACGAATTGTAAATAAGCACGCAAACAA
>JAFUBI010000239.1 GCA_017460285.1 Oscillospiraceae bacterium
AACATCGGTACCCTGTGCATAGTTCATCATGGAAGGAGAGATCCCGCCGCTGGGTCTCATGTTGACTTCCAGCGCTACCACGTCCCCCTCTTTGCCCATGTACTGATCCTTATTCAAACGGAAGAATTCAAAATGGACAAATCTGCTGTGTACTCCGAAAGCCTTTAAAGCTGCTCTTCCTTTCGTGCGAAGATCCTCAGGCAACTCGTCCCTCATATAGAAACAGCAGTTGCCCTCTTCATTGACGACGTTCATCAGATCCACGACCGTGACATTTCCATTCTCGAAAAGCGGAACACCTGCGCTGTTGACGATAGCGTCATAGGAATTGACAGTAGCATCGATGAACTCTTCCATGATGTAGAGAGTATCGCCTTTGATCTCAAAAAAGCCCTTGAGATCCTCATCACTGGACAACTTGTAAGTCCTTGTCGCTCCTACACCGTTATCCGGTTTTACGATGACAGGATAGCCCACCTCATCGATGAATTTTTTACAGTTCTCCAGATCATCTACCAGATGGTACCGAGCCACCGGTATACCGGCCAATCTGTAGCGTTCCTTCATCTTGGATTTGAACTTCACACAGGGCATGTCTTCCGGCTGGACTCCGGAAAGGATATTGAAATCCTTTCGCAGGGAAGCGTCCCTTTCCAGCCAGTATTCATTGTTGGACTCCAGCCAGTCGATCCTTCCATACTTATGAATATAAAACGCAACTGCACGATAGACCTCATCGTAATTCTCCAGAGAGGATACTTTGTAGTATTCGTTCAAAGATGTCTTCAACTCATTTGCCAGATTATCATATGGGCAATCACCGATCCCAAGAACATATAAACCGTTCTCATTTAGGAGTCTGCAGAAATTCCAGTAATTGTCCGGAAAATTCGGGGAAATAAAAACAAAATTCTTCATGGTACTATTCCTCACTCGTCTAAACCAAAAAACAATGTCTGTAAAAATAAGGGTATCGATCACTCCCAGGATGCTTCAGAATGAAACCCATCGGGAACGATTCTGCTGTCCAAAAGCACTCCCTTTTGGATCAATTGAGATGTTACATTCCCGAACACTTTCTTCGCATTTCTCCACTCCATCTCCTGAGAACCGTTATCCATATAGAGGATCGTCCTTTCGATCTCCGCGTTCCGGATGATCTCCCTTGTTCCTCTGGGAGAAAATCCTACAGAGGGAGAGAGGGCAGCGCCTCTCGAGAACACGTGGTTATACTCGATGAGAGCATATATCGTCATCAGACCGCCCATGGAACTCCCGGAAATGAACGTGTGCTCCCGGTCCGGTATCGTGGGATAGTTCTCGTCGATATACGGCTTAAAAACGTTCACATAGTAATCCATCGTGAGTTTCCCGCGCCCGGTGATCTTTCCCCAGTGCCTGTCCGTGAAATCGAAGGGAGAATATTCAGACAGCCTCCCGCCGCAGGGATCCTTCTCGCTATGGTGATTGCATTCGATAGCCGCTATGATCATAGGCACTTCGTTCTCGATGAAATAGTCCATGATGCCCCAGCACTTTCCGTAAGAGGCATCTTCATCATAGAACAGGTTATGTCCGTCGAACATATACAGA
>JAFUBI010000016.1 GCA_017460285.1 Oscillospiraceae bacterium
GAAAAAAATGAATCAGAGGGAGTAATGTTTCCTTTTGTCGCAGCACCTAGCAGCATTTACTATTCCTCACAAAGAATCTTTCCAATAGCAAAACAATCAGTGCACAGTTTTTGTAAAATTTATCCGTTTTTATTCCTGTTTCTAAATAAATTCTAGCTATTATTCGCATATACCATCAATTCCATCTAGACATCGATACTTTCCAAAACGGAAACAATCAGCACTTTGAGGTGTTCGAGGTATAAAAAAGAACCTCCGCGAATACGGAAGCTCATTCCTTATTTGAAGATAAAAGTCACTCAACGTGATCAATAAGATAATTCAAAAACAACATATTGTCGTGGTCCAACTCCTCTTGCCTTGAACACACGAAAACATAAGGATGACTTGGGAGCCCAAGTATTCTTTTATAAGCAATACCATCAAGATTAAAGCCTTTGATATCGCTCTCATACGCAATGGAAACGATATGATCGCGTTCCACCGACCACAGCAGTTCTTCACGGTTCATGTTCGTCATCACATACTGCGGAACTGTAACATTCAAAGTCCAACAGGTCGTATCCAAAAGATTGTTTGTCCTGCGTATCAAGTGAAACAACTCATTTTGGAGGCTTTCCATCCTCACACCGGTACTATCTCCTTGCGCCATTGGATGGTCTTTTGGCAGTAAGGCAATAATGTGATCATCTGCCAGAACGATCTCCCGATATCCGTCATATCCATGAGGCGGTCTGTGGGTGATGATATAATCCACTTCCTTATTGGAAAGAAGATCCACGATCTTTCCGGGTTTTCTGTCATCTCTCAACGTTACCGTGATCCAGGGATATCTCTCCATAAAATTATCGACTATCGCACGAAGATGTAGAGCCTGAATAGACGGTCTTACATAAACGGAAATGTGAGTCGCCTTACTGGACATCATCATGTCCTCACGAAGTTTCTCGTAATACGGCATCATCATTTGCAAATCCCGGTAAAGAATGTTCCCAGCTTTGGTGAGTTTCAATGTCCTTCCGGATTTTTCGAACAATTTTGTCTGAAACTCCTGCTCCAGTTGATGAATCATTTTCGAGATAGAAGATTGGGAGATATTGTACTGTTCCGAGATGTCAAGATAGGTCTTTCCCTGGGCAGCATTGTAGAAATAGATCAAACTCTCTATGTTCATTGATCTCCTCCCCTAAATAGACTGATTCAAAAAGGCCATTTCAAACTATATTTCAATTTTACATTATTCGTGTTAAGACCGTCTAGGTCACTACAATTCAAGAAAACCGGGATTGACATTCCAGAAGCAAACTAAAATGTTCGCCAAAAAAACGGGACTTGACAAACATACATAACTTGGCAAGCCTCGTTTTTATTCTGCAAAGTTTAATGGATAAAATTATCTCATCTATTCTTCCTCGCCTTTTCCCTCATGCACAACATTAATGCAAATCCAGATAGTAGCGTCATTGCCAACCAGAGTTTCCATTTGTTCGTATCCCCTGTATAAGGAACCTTTCTGTCTTCCTTTGGTGATTTTGGCGTCTCCTCAGGCTTTTCCGGTTTAGGTTCGGATTCATGTACATTCTTTATCACATAGCCTTCTTCAGCATTTCCAGAAACCTTGCATGTATATCCCTCAACCGTCCCCTCAATCATAGTGTAAACAGTCTTATTTCCACCAGAATATTCGTCCAGATCTTCGAAGGTCCCAGACCATTGATTCATCTCATTGAGAGTGATCTTGCTTTCAGTCAGAAACAGCACACGTCTGTAATCTGAGCGATTTATCTAATATTAAAAAACAGGCGTTCGCGCATGTATCGCAACCATCAGGTCTTGCTTTTACCGTATTGCTTGAGAAAACAGAAATTGCCGTATGCGCAAGAATAATTAACGATATATTTATCGTATGTACGCGATAATCTACTATTGATTTTATCGTGCTCACACGATAAAATGCATATAATGCAAGACTTATACCCATTTTGTTCGGAGGGCTCTATGAATCACAGCATACTTAAGCAGGTAATATTTGATCAGCATGAAGTCATACAGAACGCTGAAATAGTCGACAGAGATTACTCTTTTGAGAAAAATCTCAATTATTTATTGGTAGGACTCAGAAGAGCAGGAAAGTCTACCCTCCTATACAGGATCGTAAAGGATCTGATTGAAGAAGGATGCAGTTGGTCTCAAATCATCTATATTAACTTTGAAGATGACAGACTGCTTGGCTTTACAAAAGAAGACTTTAATGACATCGTTGAAACAGCACATGAGCTTTCTGATACTAAAGAAATATACTATTTCTTCGATGAAATCCAAATCATCGACGGATGGGAGCACTTTGCAAGAAGAATGGCTGATCAGAAGAAGCATGTTCATATTACCGGAAGTAATGCAAAGATGCTCAGTTCAGAGATGGCCAGCACTCTTGGTGGCAGATATATACCTAAGTTGATCATGCCGTTCTCTTTCCCTGAGATGTTGGATTACAATAATGTATCTCACAATGAAGCGGCGATGCTCACGACTTCCAAATCGGCGGAGATAAGAAAAACGTGCCAGGAATTCATTTCTAATGGTGGCCTGCCGGAAACATTCAAACTATCGAATAAACGCGAGTATATAAAGAGCGTATACGAAAAAGTGCTGCTGGGAGATATCATTGAACGAGAAAAAGTAAATAACAAGATGGCTCTCAGGCTCATGATAAAGAAGATTGCCGAGACAGTGAAGAATGAAGTTTCATTCAATGCTCTTGCGGGAAATGTAAAAGCTGTTGGGGTGAAAACCTCAACCGATTCCATTATCGAATATACCTCTTATGCGGAAAATGCTTATCTTCTGTTCCGGACAAGAAACTTTGTCTCGAAGTTTGCTGAAAAAGAGGGCACTCCTCGGTTCTACTTTTCCGATAACGGAGTATTGTCGTTATTTCTTGTGGATAAACAATCCTCGCTTCTTGAAAATGCAGTAGCGATTCATCTTAGACGTAAATATGGTGAAGATATTTATTACTACAAATCCAGCCAAACAGGAGTAGATATCGATTTCTATCTCCCTGAGAGTAAAACCGCGATTCAGGTTGCCTATGCACTAGGAGATGCAGAGGAGCGGGAAGTGCGAAGCCTGTTGAAATTCGCTGCGAAAACAAAAGAAAAACATCGGCTAATCCTTGTTACATACGAAGAAGAAAAAACAATCGAAAAAGATGGATTTGCAATTGAAGTGATTCCGGTGTACAAGTTCCTGCTTTCCTAGTTTTAACTATATCATTCTTCTTATAACTGAAAGAAAACCTGCAAGTATCAGCAGACCGCCTGAATTTGATCAGGCGGTCTGTTTTTATCTGTGCTTCCTTTCCTTTTCTTTCAGGCATATCATCAGTAAAGTTCCGGACAGGATCATCATAGCCAGCCAGAGCCTGCATTCAGTGGGATCCCCTGTATTGGGAACAGTGCCTCCCGGTGTCGGCGGTGTCGGAGTTTCCTCAGGTTCAGGTTCATGCATATTCGTTATCACGTAGCCTTCTTCGGCATTTCCGGAGGTCTTGGATGTGTAACCCTCTACCGGCTCCTCCACTACCGTGTAGACGATCTTATTCCCATCGGAATACTCATCCAGGTCCTTGAAAGAGCCTGTCCATTGATTTTCCTCGCTCAGAACGGCCTTATGATCCGTAGGCTTTCCGTTCGCATAGAGCGTCACAGTGATCTGGTCCGGTCTCAGCTTGTCCTTATTATCTGATTCCTCCCAGACCTTCCGGACCGGAACTTGGACTTTACTTGGCACGTGGGTATTGGTTATATCATATCCCTCAATACTTTCCTGATATCCCTCCACCGCTTCTTCCCCTATCGTGTAGACGATCTCCCGCTCTCCGTCGTATTTGTCGAGATCAGAAAACTCCCAAGCCCAGTCGTCCTCCTGTGTAACGGTCCTGCTATCCACCTTAGTCCCGTCTGCGTAAAGATCCACAACGATAGACTCCGGCCGGATCCGATCCTGGTCCTCCGCATCGTCCCAGGTCTTCTTTCCGGATATCGTTATCTTTTCCACTACTACCTTTTCATTGTTGAAGACGATCGTTTCCTGTTCTTTTCCTTCCTTCGTGATCTTCACGATGATCGGTATGATGCCGTCCTCTCCCGCTGTCATACCCAGAGAAGCAGAGATCTTATATTCGCTGGTATCGTAAATATAGTCGCTGTCATCCGGTATGACTTCTGAAACATAATATACAAAAGTCTTTCCCAGATCCTCTTTACCATATTTGATGGTTTCAAAACGGACCTCACCATTAGCAGTGCTTTCGGATGTCTGGATCACCTTGCGATCCGCATCCAACAGTTGAAATGAGAACACCTCCTCCTGTTCTGGAACTTCACCGTCCACCGTCTTTGAAGCCGCGATCTCCAAGGATGCTTTTACCTTTTTCGTCCTTGTCGTATTTCCTCCCGTGCTGTTATATACGGTATGTCCTACCGGAACGCCACTGAAGTCGCAGACGAAAGTCTCATATACTTCGGTGCTCGCAGGGATCGCTTTTACATTCGTGATGTACAGAACGGTTGGATCGTCTTCATCCACTGTCAACTCAAAATATTCATTGTCGTCCGAATAAAGATACGTCACATAGTCGTCCAGGTCATCCACAAGACTGATCTCTCCGGGTTCAAAGCGGTTTTCATTCCAGAACCGGATCGTATAGGTCACCCACTGATCCGAAGGATCATCGGAGATGATGGTCTTGTCCACGCTCTTGACCCCGTTCGAGGCAGAGTAGTCTTCCCCTTGTGCGATATAATCCTTGCCTTCTTTATAGGTGGATCCGTCTTGCGTATAGGTCACTTCCGAGTGATTTCGTAGGAAAACGGATGTCTGCGCAGGGACGTGGACCGAATAGGAGACCTCTACCGGGTAGTCGATATCCCCAAGAAATACGGTCAGGGTCTTTTCCGAAAACGAGACCTGTGCTGTTGAGATCACTTCATCGGTCGTAGTCATCGTGGATCCATCCATCTTGTGGCAGACCACAGTATCCAATCCATTGAAGATCATGCCATCCGGCAGCGTGTCCGAGACTGTCACATTGGTCATCGACACATTCTTGCGGTTGATGAACAGCCTATAGGTGAAATCGTGGTCATCAGAAGAGTCGAACAGACCGATCTGCGTCGAATTGTCGCCGGAGTAGTCGTATCCTCCAAAACTCATACCATCGTTTCCGAGGCAGTCCTTCATGATGGCTTCATTCGAATAATCACCCACACCGCTCTCTCCGGTCCCTCCTGGAAGAACGGTGATCTTTTTCTCCCCATCTCCGGCTGAGATCGTATCCGTAGTCTCCTCAGATGCCTGTGTCAACACACGAACAGTCATGCTTCCAGATAACCCAGTCGCAGCATCTTCACCAAAAGTAAGCTTATACTGCCCATTTCCAAGGTCTTCCACGGAGGAAAAGTGCTGTTTGCTCACAGAAAAAGTGGCCCCGGAGGAGATGTCCTCAGGGATCGAAACGATTACATAGTCGCCAGGAGATACCATCCCCTGGTCGATCCTGTACCGTATTGAGACCTGCGCTGTCTCTCCGGAGGTATAAGTATCTCGGTTCGTTGAGATCGTCGTATGAAAATAGGAGGAAGCATCTGCTCCGCCACGGCTTCCGGCAGTAAAGAGCCAAGGAGTTTCTCCATACGCTGTTACTTCTTCTATAGGAATTTCAGTATCGCAAACATTTGTTCCCGCTTCATCGGCTGAGATCTCCTCGTGAACTGATTCAGCATGTAGAGCATCCGACTCTGTTTCCACGATCTTCTCCGGCACTTGTGGTTCCGGATCACCAGCGGGATCCTCTTCCGATACGGCATCTGTCTCTGTTATGGGGTCAGTGTTTTCTTCTGACACTTCGGTCTCGTCCTCATCGAGCATATTATCCGTCGGCGACACAAGTCCTTCCTGTATCTCTCCTTCATTTATATCCTCTACCACACATAGATCATCCTTCTCCTCTGCTTTCACATCTGCGACACCTACGACCGCAGTCAACAGCAAAGCCAATGCCAGGATGATCGAGAATACCCGTCGCATGAACCTGTCCTCCTATGGCATATCATTCCATGTGGATCTTACCAGACAGGCACTCACGCCAAACTAACAAAACAGCGTACTCACATTTTTGCTTTAAAGTGAAGATAACGGTTTGTTCATCGCAAATCTGCAGAGATTATGTGAAAAACATATTACGAAAAGCATGATATAAACACTAAATGTCGCCTGAGAGGAGACCGGTTGCCTCGACTCGGAGAATAGAATTGTCATATCAAAGATGCAAAGGAGATCAGTTATGTCAACGATCACTTTAACGGACGGCAGAACAGTCGAAGCATATGTTGAACCGCCAGAATATATCCCGAAGGAAATAAGAGAGAAATATGGATTAGGTGAGTTTCACGATGAGAATAGGGATAAAGAAGCTGCGTTCATTGAGAAGGTCTCAAGCGAAGTGATCCCCACTATTTCGGATGAAGACCAACAGTACATGATCAAGCATCCAGATCCAAGTGAATATCATTTTGGCCTTGGGATGGATATTCGTAACCAGTATATTTACGACCAAAACCTTGATTTCTTCTATGGAATGGCTGACGCTCTTTCTCGGAAAATCGTAATAAGAATAATTGAGAAGTTCATGAACAAACGAAGATCGGAGTATGTGGAACAGATTTCAGAGCAAGTAATATCTTTGCTTTCTTCTGATGATAAACTCCGCTTGTGCAACAGCCAGGATCCCTCGAAAGTGCAAAAGAATCTCCATCAATTGGTTCGAGAAGACTATATAGGCGATCAAACATTTGACTTCTTCTATGGAATGCATGGACTCGAAAGAAGTCTTGCGGAAGAAATCGTAGAAACAGTAATTGAGAGAATTGTTGGAGGAGAGAAAAATCAATAATGGCTACAAAAAAGAAGAAAGATAGCGTCTCGATCCACGAGAGGTGGGTATCTGAGATTCCAGAGCAATTCATATCCGGAAAGAAAAAGAAACCGACAAAAGCGGATATCGAATTGGCGAAGCGAATGGCAGAAATGCGCGAGAGAGAACAGCGGGTAGAAATGGCAAGAAATATAAACAAACACGATCTTGAACTGTGGATAAAAAGGAACTCAGAGAAGTA
>JAFUBI010000240.1 GCA_017460285.1 Oscillospiraceae bacterium
AAGCCCCGCGATAATGAAGATATCCGAAGCATCCCGCCTGACTGCCTCTTCAAGGATCTCTCTTAATACCATACTGCTTCTCCTTAACCAAGCCAGATTCCCTGGTTCAGATCTTCCTCTGCCCAGACTTTTGTGATCTTCCATTCCTCCAGAGAATAGAGATCCGTACCGCTCTCCGCAAGAAGGATGATCAGTTCATATCCATCCTGCTCCAATCTATACTCATAAAATCCATTGTCTGTTTTCTTCAATCCCTGAATCGCACTTAGAGTCTTTCCACCGTTCAGCTGCTCACTCAGATCAATCAGAAACTTATTTCCTTCCATCTCCAGTTCATATCGGATCTGTGTCACAGATGCGAACCGCTCCGCCAAAACCACATCCGCATTCGAGGTCGCTATCGTCAGCGTAGCGAGGACCGTCAAAACGATCGCAACGACCGCGAGGAAGATGGCGATCGGTCCAAGTCTCATCTTACTTCCCATTGCCACCCTCCTTTCGGAATGTCCCGGAGGAGAGAACATAGATCAGATCCTCAGCATCCCCATAATACACGGAGATCGTCTGGCTGTTCATTGAACCCGTTTTCCCGTCTTGAGCGTTCCAATCCACAACGATCTCATACACCGCTCCCACAGGATCCTCACTGTTCACTTTCGCTGTGAAAGATGCCCCACTGCTGTCAGATCGAAAAGAACGGACTTCATCAATCTCTTCTATCAAGCGGCAGGCTTCCTCCCAATCCTCAGAAGCCATGGAGATTTCAGCGACGCGTTCTGCCAGGATGACCGCTTCCGTCTTATGTTTCGCGTAGAGACTCTGTGTTCTGGAGGTCACGAAGGCTCTGGTGAGCACAACAGTCACCAGCAGCATCAGTGCGAACAGCAGAAACAGTTCCACGATAAATGCAAAATTCTTTCTTTTGCTCATGTTTCCCTCAATGAGTGTGGATATAGGAGCTTCCCAGATCGGTATCCACGCGTATCAGGTCCTCTTTGATCTGTTCCAGTTCAAAACGATCCACTTTGCCTATGACAACAGCGTCTTCCGGATAGATCTTGGACCCCACGAGCCCGTTGTCCTCCAGGATCTCGCCGTTCAGGAAGAAGATGCGCTGCTCGGTTCCCGTCCTTTCGTCCAGGATCACGAGCACCTGTTTTCCTTCCCTTATCTCTACAGACACTGTGTCCGCGCGGTCCGCATTGGCGGCGGTCACGACATAGGAGAGGACCGCTCTCAAGTTGTCGTTGTCGTCCTGCACATCGACGGCATGCTGGTATGCCTTCGCCGAGAAGATGACCAGCAGGAGGATGACCAGAAACAGCACAGCAGCGGTAAGGCCGCGCAGCAGTTCTTCCAGGTTCTTTTGCTCCATCTTCACTTCCTCCCTTTATATTTCACATGAACTTCCGGAGGAAGGTTCTCCGCGAAAGCGTTGTAAACGATGAGATACTCCTCATGATTCACCGTAAGACCATAGTTCTCCTCGAGATAAGAGAGATTCTGAGGATAAGCCCCCTCTATGACATAGCATTGCAGAGCTCTTCTCATCACAGTATCCGTGATGGAGTTGATGCTCTCCTGGATCTCTTCCTGTGAAGCGCGCACGGAACTGCGCTGTACCAGAACAACCAGCACAACGATCAGCGCCAGACAAGAGATCAGCAGTCTCCAATGCTTCTTCATGGAATCTCTCCTCATCCGATCGAGTTCATGATTCCGATCAGCGGGACCATGAGGCTGATGAGCATCAGCCCGATGGCGATCATCAGAAGTCCGGTCAGCAGGGGTTCGATCGTATTGGCGATCCTGCTGATGGACGCTTCATTGTTTTCCTTAAGGCTCCGCTGGATCTTCTGCATGACGGAATCCAGCATACCGCTTCGCTCGGCAGGGATCAGCATTCGTCCATTCACCGAATCAAACAGTCTCTGTCCATAGGCAGCCTGGGAAAAAGTGCTCCCCTGAGTCATGTTGGAAAGCGTGTTCTCCAGTTTGTTCTTCAGTTCTTCAGACTCCACGACAGGCATGCTCTTTTTGAGAGCCTCATCCTGCATCTCACCACTGGACAGAAACATGTCGAAACAGGAAGTAAAGCGGTACATATCCATTCCCTGAAAAAGATCTGCGAAGATCGCAAACTTCGACAGCAGTTTCCGAACCGTCTCTTTCTTTCCGCTCCTCCACATCCACACACCGGCAAGAAGAACAGCAACGAGCACGACCATGACCACAAGCAAAGCCCTGCAAAGAGCGAACGCGCCGTTGATGTAATTGAAGGATGAGGAGGAAAGGCTCCCAGTCAGGTTGTTATAGACACCGTAGAACGCAGGGAAGACCAAGGTCAGCATGACGACCAACACAGCGATAACCATAAACAGAAGGATCACAGGATAGCGCACCGCTGAAGTGATGGTCTTCTTCACGGATTCCTCTGTGCGATAATACTCGGACAGATGGAACAAGGTGTCCACCAGCCGCCCCGTGTATTCCGCCACACGGAGCATCTCGATAGCGTAATCGGGAAACACATCCGTTCTCTTCATGGATTCCTCCAGTGTGTTCCCTTCTCTCAGGACACCAGACATAGTCTCCAAGGCTGTATGGAGTTTTTCATTCTCTTTCGCGTCGGTCTCCTCCGCGAGAAGGTATACAGCCTCCTCTGCGATGATCCCTGCATTGAGCATCATCGCCATGTTCTCAAAGAAAGAACTGAGTTCCGCATAGCTGAGTTTCGCTGTCTTCTTGTTTTTTTCTGCCCTCATTTTTCCTGTCCTCACAGCTGTCAAAACTGGTATACATCCAAATAATTGTCGCCATCTCCGATGAACTTGTTGCTCGCACCGTTGGCGGAGAACGTCAGGTCGATCCTGGTCCATTCATCTGTGGGAGCTTCAAACTTCACCGTGACCCATCCGCCTTCTTCGGTATAAAACATGTTCCAGGCGTGGTAGAGATCGTCCGGGGCGACATACCCGAAAATGATCTTCGTCGGGATCCCCTGACTGCGCAGCATAGATGCTGCCAGGCAGGCATAGTCAAAACAGATTCCCCTCTTCTGCTCTAGTGTCCGATCCGGATCCGGCACATAACCTTTCAGTTTTCCGTCTACCGCATCCTGGGCTTTGTCGTCGTCATATTTGATGGACTTGCATACGTATTGATATACCTTTCCCACGAAGTCCACATCAGAAGATGCTTCTTCGGCGAGAGACCTCGCAACATCCACACAGGTCCTCCCGTCATAGAAATCTGCGTACTGATTCGGTCTCAGGAATGGATCGAAATCATTCTCAAGAACTACGTTCGCTTCACATCGGTAGATCTCGATGTATTTGTTATCCTCCACATTTTTCATAAATCGGAAGATGTAGTCTCCGTTGCCACACTGAAGGGGAAAGATCTCATCCCTTCCCATCTGGACGGTGTAAGTATATGTCTCTTCGTCATTCAGCACCTGAAGTTTCACTTTCGCTTCAGCTTCCACATGGGTCGCGATGTATCCTTCCTCTATTCAGGACAGATCGATGCATACC
>JAFUBI010000017.1 GCA_017460285.1 Oscillospiraceae bacterium
GCCTGCTATGCGAGAGCATTTAATCGAAGATAAAGCGACGGCGTATCTTTCGAAAGAGTTAGTAACTATAGATCGACATGCTCCGGTCAACGAAGATCTCAATATGTATGTACCGGGTGGTCCAGATAAGGCGGCCGTTGTGAGTATGTTGAACCGGCTCGAGATGCATTCTATTGTGGAAAAACTTGGATATGGTTCGGTAAAGCCCGTGATAAAGGAAGTTGCGGAGGAGAAAACCCCAGCTGCAAGATCCATCTCGCTGAAAGATCTTCTAATGGAAGAAAGGATAGGCATCTTCTGTGAGGACGAAGATCTGTTTGCTGTTACTGTATCTGGATATATCAAGATCAGTTTAGAAGAATTGGAACAGATCTTCACGTCTGGAATCGAGATTTGGACAGGATATGGAAAAAAGTTGTACCACAAAGCCATCCAGACAAAAACAGCACTTCCTAAAATAGGTTTCGATTATGAGATCGCTGGGTATCTTTTGAACCCTTCGGGAAGCGGATATTCGCTTAACACCCTTCGAGCAGAGTATGATGTCAAGCCGTATTTTGAATCCGAAAAGTCGGAACTCGGTTATCTGTTGCCCGTATGTGAAGAGCTTAAAAAGAAGGTAACAGAATATGGTATGACAGCACTCTTAAATGAGATAGAACTTCCGCTATGCAAAGTTCTTGCTTCGATGGAAGAGGATGGATTCCTTGTAGACACTATTGGCATACGTGATTTTGGCAAACAACTTCAGGTAATGTCTGAAAGTTGCAAAAGCATGATATACGAGATTGCAGGGCACCAATTCAACTTGAATAGCCCGAAACAACTTGGGGTCGTTCTTTTTGAGGAACTTGGTCTTCGCCACGGAAAAAAGACTAAGACCGGATACTCCACGAATGCTGAGACTTTGGAGAGCCTGCGATACGATTACCCAATTGTGGAATATATTCTCCAATATAGGACTTATCAAAAACTGTATGCGACCTATGTCGAAGGTCTATTGCAAGCGGCTGGCGATACTGGACGTATTCACACTGATTTTAGGCAGACGGAGACTCGGACAGGAAGGATCAGTTCAGTAAACCCGAATCTGCAAAACATTCCTATTCGAACAGAACTTGGTTCTCAAATGAGGAAGTTTTTTGTGGCTGCTGATGGGAATATCCTTTTAGATGCCGACTATTCTCAGATTGAACTTCGCGTGCTTTCCTCGATCAGTTCTGATGACAATATGATCAGAGCTTTTCTAGAGGGACATGACGTCCATACTGAGACCGCTTCAGAGATTTTTGGGCTACCCAGAGAGATGATTACAAGCGAATTGAGAAGGAGAGCAAAGGCTGTTAATTTCGGGATCGGTTATGGAATAGGAGCATATTCATTGTCTCAAGATATCAATGTTTCTGTAAAAGAAGCCCAGGACTATATCGACCAATATTTGAGATCTTTTCCGAATGTCAGTTCTTATCTGGAGCGTACTGTCGAAGAGGCGAAAAAGAACGGATATGTCACTACTTCTTATGGCAGAAGAAGATACATTCCTGAACTCAGCAACGGAAACAAACAGATCCAGGCATTGGGTCGACGTTTAGCTATGAATACTCCGGTTCAAGGGACTGCGGCGGATATCATCAAGATCGCGATGGTGCGTGTGTTCGAACGCCTGGAAAAAGAGTGCCCAGAAGCAAAGTTGATCCTTCAGGTACATGATGAGTTGATCGTTGAAGTGCCAATGATCCATGCTGAAAAAGCAGCTAAGATCCTACAGGAAGAGATGGAATCAGCAGCGGATCTTAAGGCGCCTCTCATTGCTGAGGTCCATTCCGGGAAAACATGGTACGAAGCTAAATGAGACCTGTCATCAGAAAAGCGGAGACGAAGGATGTAGAGAGCATCGCTTTGATCGAAAGCGAGTGCTCTGGTATGCCATGGACAGCAGAGCAGATTGAGGAGGAAATCTCGTATTCTTTAGCTCATAATTATGTCGCTGAGATAGAGGGAAAAATCGTGGGTTTTTTCTCGATGCATATCGTTTCTGACGACGCTCATTTAAATGAGTTTGGTGTCACTGAAATGTATCGGAGGCAGGGAATAGGTTCTATGTTGGCAGAAAAGATGATCGAATTGTGCAGGGAAAATAGTTGTTCTGTCTTTTCCCTTGAAGTTCGGGAACATTCAAAACCTGCCAGAAATCTATATGAAAAAATGGGTTGTGTATTAACTGGAGTAAGAAAAAGTTTCTATTCTAATCCCAAAGAAGATGCGTGCATCTATATCATGAGTTTTGAAGGTGAATAATTTCAGATGTTGATTTTAGGCATAGAGAGTTCATGCGATGAAACGTCCGTTGCGGTTGTTCGTGACGGTAGGAAAATCCTTTCCAATGTCGTCGCTACACAAATACCGGAGCATCGCCTGTATGGAGGTGTTGTGCCGGAAATTGCATCCAGGCGACATACGGAAAACATATGTCCGGTGACAAAAGAAGCTCTTTTGGAAGCCAGTGTTGAACTTGCGGATATCGATGCAGTAGCGGTGACATATGCGCCAGGTCTGATCGGTGCTTTGCTTGTAGGCTTAAACTTTGCAAAAGGTCTTTGTTATTCTGCGGGAATGCCGATGATCCCTGTTCACCATCTTAGAGGGCATATTGCATCGCTCTATTTGTCCAATCCGGAGTTAAAGCCTCCTTTTGTAGCGCTAGTCGTGTCCGGAGGACATACGCACATGGTGCTTGTAAAGGATTATACAGAGTTTGAGGTTCTCGGCAGGGCGGTGGATGATGCCGCTGGTGAAGCATTTGATAAAGTGGCACGCACCCTTGGTTTACCATATCCTGGTGGTCCTGAGATCTCGAAACTTGCAAAAAATGGGAATCCCAATACTTACTCTTTACCTACACCGCATACTACAGGAGAGTTTGATGTCAGTTTTTCTGGTTTGAAAACAGCTGTTTTAAACCTGGTTAATTCGCACCAGATGAAAGGAGATCCTGTCATCCGTGAAGATATCGCTGCTGTTTTTGAACAAAAAGTCACAGATATACTGGCAGATCGGCTAGTTGTAGCAGCAACAGAGTATGGATTGAATGCAGGCTTGTGCGGTGGTGTGTCGATCAATGGGGAATTGCAGAGAAAATGCGCACAGAGATTGGATGCTAAAAGCAGAAAATTGTATTTACCTGAACGTTCACTATGTGGAGACAACGGAGCTATGATAGCTTCTGCTGGATACTTTGAGTATCTTTCTGGAGTAAGAGGAAAGATTTCTCAGAACGCTTATGCAACATTAGATATCAGCACTTTGGTCGGGTAACCGATTAATAATATAAAGGGGATTTAGCAATGAGTAGTTTTAAAGATTTACGAGTCGTTGACAACTTCTATCAAACTTCTTTGTTTTTTCCTATGCCCACAGTTGTCATTAGCACTTTGTGTGAAGATGGAATGACGACATTGGGACCGTATTCGTTAGTACAGCCGTACTATATTGCCGGAAAGGATTATTATGCAATGCTGTTGGAATGCAGAAATTCATCCAATACAGCACAGAATATTCTTAGAAACGGCAAATGTGCATTGAACTTTATTACGGACGAGCGCAAGACGTTCAAGGAAGCAGTCAAACTCAGTTGGCCAGGAGATAAGCCAAAGGAGAAGATGGCAAATTGCAATTTTGTGTTGGAGGACAGTTTGCTTGCGGAAAGTGGCGAACAGCGTCCTCAGGTCTTGCGGGATGCATTCCAAGTAATCGAGTGTACTTGGATGAGGAATCTGGATGGTGCATCGACGGATGCACCCACGGATGCGGATTGCTATGAGGGACCGTACCACGACTTTAACGGTATCACTTCAAAGTATGGTGCTCATTTTATCTTAAGAGTCGATAAGATCCTGATGAAAGAAAAATACTACAATGCGATCATCAATGGCGTTAGAGCGAAGGATTTCCCGCCTGTTCCTGTTGATTATGGCTA
>JAFUBI010000241.1 GCA_017460285.1 Oscillospiraceae bacterium
CCATCCAGTTCTTCTGTGGAACGGATCCAGGAGTTGAAATCGTTCTTCAACACTTCACGGAAATCCGCATAAGTTCGCCAACCATAGATTGGAAGAAGGGTACCTCCCCAAACAGACAATCCCAGTTCACGGGCTTTTTGGATATAAAAGGAGCGATAACCGTCTATCATTTCCTGAACGGTGGGAAGATCGCTCATCGGACGGAATTCATTGACCTCAACACCTACCGGATGGATGATGTCGTTGATTCCATGCTGGATCAGTACCGTATCAAAGCCAGCAACGTTCATTTCAATAGGGAAGCGGGTCTCACCCTTGATACCGTAAGCTGCATAGCGTACACAATCGTATTGACGCAGGATCCTAGTGCCACAGACTGCTCTTCGGATGATCGAGACATTTTCGTGTCCCTCTTCTCTGCAGCGCAAAGTGAGATAATCCGGCCAATCCTGTGCGGTGATGGAATCTCCGAAGCATACCAGCGCACGGTTCTGAGCCTCTGTAAAACTGTCCACTGTGTTCAGAAAGTAGAACCAGTTCGTTTTCCAAGTGAGGTCCCTCGGTAGAACAGATTGTTCGGCATAGTTGCCATAGGTGTAAAATCCATTGGAGAGAGGTCCTTTTACCAAGACGGCTGCGTTTAGTTGTGTATAGGACCTGAGGTAGAGACTGACGGCGATCTTGTCCCCGCGCTTTGTCGGAAACAGGATGGGGTCGCTTTGAAGCTCTGCCTGTCCTGCTTCAAGATGGATCTCTTCAGATCCATTTACGGTTATCTTTTGAAGAGTTGAGGGGATGATCGTCCTCCCATCGGATGTATTTGCAACATTAGCAGTGAAAGATACATCTTCAGTTCCGGTGAGATTGGAGAAATGGAAACGAAGGTGGCTGCCGGAAAAGCACAGCTCGATGGGGTAACGAAGGGTCAGATCTTTGGCGTACATACCTTCGGTCTGATCCTTGATCGATGTGGCATTGCCCCAGCATGCAACCCATTTTGTGAAATTCTGCATGGTCGTTCTTCCTTTCCGACGAATTGCAAAACGTATTATAACATTCTATCCAGACCTTGGCTATAGTTTCTTTGGCGGTTTTCATAAAATGTGATGGCCAGCGTTGTATAATCTGCTGAACTTGGGATGAACAGAAGTACTGTCCGGACTTTGGGACAGTACATTGTGGATAATATGGACAGTTTTTTTGTTATCTGTTATCGTATTATTGGAAAAGAATGGAGGCATTCCCGAGAGGGAACAGTATTGAATGAAGCGAGAAAAGAAAAAGAAGAAAGAATATGTATCCCAGAAGACCCTGATCAACCAGTATGGGCTTACTCCCAGACTGATCGAAAAGTATTTTCCGGAACCTGTAATGAGAACAAATCCCTATTACACTTCTGCGCCGAAGATGAAACTTTGGGAAGTTGGAGAAGTCAAGAGGATCCTTCGCGGAAAGAAGCTTCAGGCGGAACTGGAGCAGTTGAAAAGGCGCAGGAACAGCAGGCTCAGGAAAGAGGAGGAGATCAGCGCGTTTCTGGATTCTTTCTCTTTGGAGAATTACATCGAAAAGGGTAAGAAGATCAAGAGGAAGTTCGTCCTGCATGTGGGACCAACAAACAGCGGAAAGACTTATGACGCTCTCCAAAGCCTCATGGAGTCGGAAAGCGGGACTTATTTGGGACCGCTCAGGCTCCTTGCTTTGGAGACTTTTGAGAAACTGAATAGACTGGGATATCCCTGCGACCTTCTTACAGGTGAAGAGGCGGAATACACGGTGGGCTCGAGATATGTCTCCTCCACCATCGAACTTTGCGATTTCCATACGCAATACGATACTGCGGTCATCGATGAAGCGCAGCTCATAGCGGATCCCTACCGGGGTTCCAACTGGACAAAGGCGATCTGTATGGTGCGTGCAAAAGAGGTCCACATCTGTTTTGCGCCTGAGGCTATGGAACTGATCGTTGGGCTCCTGGAACAGTTGGATCAGGAGTACTCACTGGTGGAGCACGAAAGGCTGGCACCGCTTACCTTTGCCGGACACTGCAACGGGATAAACGACGTGGAAAAAGGGGACTGCATCATCGCTTTTTCCCGT
Organism: Oscillospiraceae bacterium; assembly: GCA_017460285.1. Lineage (GTDB taxonomy): Bacteria > Bacillota > Clostridia > Oscillospirales > Ruminococcaceae > RUG11783. The sequence continues at coordinate 2,098 of JAFUBI010000241.1, forward strand.
AAGAACGTTCTTGGTATCGCAGCAGATATCGAACAGCATGGGATGAATGCAAGTGTCATTTACGGCGCTCTTCCGCCCAATGCGAGGCGTGAGGAAGTCCGCAAGTTCACTGCGGGTGAGACGCAGGTCGTAGTGGCGACCGATGCGATCGGAATGGGTGTATCCCTCCCGATAAGGAGGATCATCTTTTCCACGATCACCAAGTTTGACGGTGAGCAGAGGAGAAGGCTCACTTTCAGCGAACTGAAACAGATCTCCGGAAGAGCGGGTAGATATGGCATCTACGAAGACGGAAAGGTCCTCACCATGGAAGAGGACTCCTATGTCAAGAAAGCCCTTGCACAGCCAAGTTTTCCCATCAAGAGGCTCTTTATCGCCTTTCCGGAGGAATCTTTGGACACCGAGTTCGCTTTGAAGGATCTGCTGGAATACTGGAGAAAACTTCCCAGAAATCCCTTGTTCGAGCGGGAGAATGTGGACGAAGCCGAGTATCTGCTCAGCCAGTTGGACAAGAAAAAGGCGAGGATCGACAAACGGCTCACTTACAGTCTCATCACTTGCCCGGTTGACGTGAAAAACGATGCCCTTGTCAGTTATTGGTCGGTATGTGCAAATGCCATCCTCACCGGCAAAAGCGTGCCGGAACCGTGGTTTGAGTGTGTTGATCTGGAAGGCTGCGAACTTCAGTACCGCGCCTATGACATCTATCACCAGCTTCTGCGCAGATTGAATCAGGAAGACCATTCTTTGAAGGAAAAGGAGAAGATCTGCCGAAAGATCGCCCTCCTTATGAAGGAAAAAGGAGAATACCTGCGCCGGTGCAGGATCTGCAATCGGGTGCTTCCGGTGAATTCTCCTTACGGAATCTGTGAGAAATGCTATAAAAGGCAATTCACTCGCCCCTGGTATGACGGGGCGTGGGAAGAGGAAGACTGGGAGTAACTTATATGAAGATCTTATTTGCGATCGTATTTATCCTGACGGCGCTTTTGGATGCTGCTGTTTTGGAACTTGGAAAAAATGTGATCCCCGGGTGGATCGCGTCGGTGATCCTTCTGATCGGATTTCTCCTGTTACACAGGGAAGTCCTGTCAGAACGCAGTATATGGCTGAAACTGTTGAGCTGGCTCTGTCTGTTCGTCGTTCTTGCAGTTGTTTTCAAACTGTCCGGACCGCCTGTGAGGTCGATCCCCGCTGTATCGGTGAAGGATCCCGTCCAGACAGGCGTCGTCACGGTAGAACAGGGGGATCTCTCCGGCGTCCTCAACGAGGACGGTTCGGTGGAGGTATATGCCGGAATTCCCTATGCGAAGCCTCCAGTGGGTGATCTCCGCTGGAAGGAACCTCAGGAGCCGGAACACTGGGAGGGCGTGCGCCGGTGCGACACCTTCGCGCCCATGTCCATGCAGCAGAGAACGAACACTATTTTCGGTTCCCTTACGGACATTTTCGTATACCATACCTTCCGTGTCTCTCTTAAAGACAATTTCCTGGAGCCCATGAGCGAGGATTCTCTCTATCTGAACATTTGGAAGCCTTCCGGTGAACTGAAAAACGCTCCGGTGCTCTTCTTCATCCATGGAGGTTCTTTGACAGGCGGTCAGCCTTCCTATAGCGAATACAACGGGGAATCTCTGGCGAAAAGAGGCATCATCGTTGTCAACTTCGGATACCGGCTCAATGTGTTCGGGTACTATGCGGACGATGAACTTGCGAAGGAATCTCCCAACGGAACCACAGGAAACTACGGATTACTGGATCAGATCCAGGCATTGAAGTGGGGCAAAGAGAATATCGCGGCATTTGGAGGAGACCCGGACAACATCACAATTGCGGGAGAGTCTGCGGGAGCTTCCAGCGTCAATGCGATCTGTGTCTCACCTCTCAGTGAAGGACTGTTCCGCCGCGCGATCGCGGAGAGCAGCGGCATTACAGCGATCCGTCCCTATCATACCTTCCGCACCCTGGAGGCGGCGCTGGATATGGGGAAGAAGATCCGCGAGGAGTTCGGTGCCCAAAGCATTTCCGACCTTCGCTCAGTGGATGCAGAGAAACTGGTCAACACCAGGTATACGAACAGCGCTATGACGGTAGACGGCTATGCCATCACAGAGCAGCCTTATCTTACTTACGAGAGGGGAGCGAACCACGAGGAAGCGCTTCTCAATGGATTCAACACCCACGAGGCGGACCTCTTCATGCTTTTCAATCAGGTCTCAACGGAGAATTACGAGAAGACGGTGAGCGGTGTTTTGGGCGACTGGACGAAAGATGCGGTGGCGTTGTATCCCGCTCAGGAGGTAGACCCGAAATACCACTATATCGTGGAGCGGGGAACAGACGCGAAAGGTTCTGCCAACAAGATCTACACAGCGGCGTGGTTCAGCTACAGCCATTACACCTGGTCCCGATATCTGCAGTTTCAGGAAAGACCGGTATGGGAGTATTACTTCTCTAAAGACAACGGAGGTCTTGGAAGCAACCACGCCGGTGAGATGCCCTATTGTTTTGGGAACCTGTTCCGACATGCCGGTCTGTACGATAAAACGGACGAAGCACTTTCCGACCAGATGATGGAATATTGGGTCAATTTCATTAAGACCGGTGATCCAAACGGAGAAGGACTTCCGGAGTGGGAGAAGTTCCGTTCCAATGACGCGAACGTCATGGGATTTGGTGAGAACACAGGTATGACTACAGACCCTTATGCGGATCTGTACCCACTGCTGGATCAGTATCAGCAGACACAAAACTGAAAAACAGACACAAGAAAACGAGCGACGGATCCAAATTCCGTCGCTCGTGGTGTGTAAAGGGATATGTCATTACAGGTGGTGTGTAAAGGGATATGTCATTACAGGTCGTAATACATGGCAAATTCCTCGGGATGAGGCAGCGCATTGATCTTCGCAGAGTCCTTTTTTGCCCTGTCCACCAGAATGTGGATCAGTTGCTCCGGGAAGACGCCGCCTTTTGTGAGGTATTCGTGATCTCTTTCCAGTGCATCGACTGCTTCGTCCAAAGATTTAGGCAGGCTGCCAATCTTCTTTTGCTCCTCGGGTGAGAGACTATAGAGATTGAAGTCGTAAGGTCCCCATCCTTCCTTTTCTGGATCGATCTTGTTGGCGATACCGTCCAGTCCTGCCATGAGGATGGCAGAGAAAGCGTAGTAGGGATTGCAGGTGCCATCCGGGTTTCTCAACTCAAAACGTTTGTCCATAGGGGATTTCGCATAGGCTGGGATGCGGACCACCGCGCTGCGGTTGGCGGAGGCATATCCCACTGTTACAGGAGCCTCAAATCCTGGCACAAGCCTCTTGTAGGAGTTAGTGGAAGGATTCGTTATGGCGCACAGGGAAGCGGAGTGCTTCAGAAGTCCGCCGATGAACCACATGGCTTTCTGGCTTAATTGCATGTAACCACTTTCGTCATAGAAAACAGGCTGACCATCTTTCAGGAGGAGCATGTGAACATGAAGTCCGTTTCCGGCTTCCGTTGGGATCGGTTTCGGCATGAAAGTTGCTGTCTTGCCTTCGCGCATTGCCTCGTTCTTGATGATGTATTTCTCTGCCATGGTGGCGTCAGCGAGGGAGACCATTTCACCGAGTTCTGTCTCAATCTCCTGCTGCCCGCAGGCGCCTACTTCTGTGTGGTGATATTTTACGGGAATACCCCAGTCTGCAAGAGTCAGGCAGATGCGGTTGCGGAGATCGAAGTTCAGGTCTCTCGGAGGTACCGTGTGATATCCGTCTTTGTGTGGGACCTGGTAGCCGTTGTTGGTCCAACCACTGTCTTCTGCCCATTCGGACTGCCTTGTCTGAACGGAGTAGGAGGACTTTCCGGGACCGTTCTCAAAGTGGACTTCGTCGAAAACATAGAACTCGTATTCCGGTCCCACGATCATCTCGTCCGCGATACCCAATTCGCTCATGTATTGAACAGCTCGCTTCGCGACATTTCTGGGATACTGGTCGAAGGGATGGTTCGTTGGATGGTCGATGACCATGACATCCCCGATCATAGAGAGAGTGGGGACTTCCGTATAGGGATCCAATGCTGCAGAATCCAGATCCGGTACGAAGACCATGTCGCTCTTTTCAAGAGCAGCGTATCCGTAGTTCGATCCGTCGAAACCTATGCCGTATTGCATCGTTTTCTCCGTGAGCCTTTCCACAGGGATGCTGAGATGGCGCCAGCGACCGCTGATATCCGTCATTTTAAAGTCCACGATGCGAATGCCGTTTTCCCGGCAAAACTGGTGGACCTCCTCAAGTGTTTTAGCCATGATGACCTCCCACGTTTTTTGTAATATCAAGTTCATTATAAAGGAACAAATGGGATAATGCCATTCCTGTGAACCGGAAGGCAAAAGAAAAGACCCTTCCGATCGTTAGTAGGGTCTGTGGAGCGGGTGATGGGAATCGAACCCACGTATTCAGCTTGGAAGGCTGATGTTCTACCATTGAACTACACCCGCAATCGAGCCTAATCAGTATAGCAACGCAATATGTTTTTTGTCAACATGTTTTTGAACTCAGTGCGGGGCGGTTACTAGTCTGATTTTTTGTTGAGATGGTCACATCCGTGCGAAAACATGATACACTTACTCTGTATCACATCAGGGAGGAAAACGGGATGGGAAAGAGTGTCAGATTGAACGAGATCTATTCAGACCAACTGCTCGCAGAGGAGCGGGTTGGAAAACTCGCGTCCGGGTTGGATAGAGAATGGGGAGCAAAAGAAGCGCGTTTCTTTTCAGCACCTGGAAGGTCTGAGATCGGTGGAAACCACACAGATCATCAGCATGGAAGAATCCTTGCTTGTGCGGTGGATCTGGATATGCTCGCTGCTGTCTCACAGTCGAATTCCGGTGAGATAAGGGTCTATTCAGAGGGGTTTGGACCTTTTTCCATCTCTCTGAAGGAACTAGATCCGGCTAAAGAGGATGAGGGAACTCCTAAGGCGTTCCTGCGCGGTGTAGCGGATTATTTTGTCCGAAACGGAAGAAAAGTAGGCGCATATGATGCGTATATGGACTCTCAGGTTCCTGCGGGAGCAAGCCTTTCCAGCTCTGCTTGCCTTGCCGTCCTGTTTGGAGAGATCCTGAACGGTCTATATAATGACGGGGATTGTTCCCCGACGTTTTTAGCGCTGGCTGCCAAGTGGGCAGAGAATGTGCACTATGGAAAACCCTGCGGTCTCATGGATCAGTTGGCGTCCGCTACAGGCGGATTCATCGCCGTGGATTTCTACAATGAGGCGGATCCTGCCATTGAAAAGATCGAGTACGACCTGAAAGAGCACGGATATGCTCTTTGCATCCTGAATGCGGGTGGAAGCCACGCGAATCTGTCGGATCAGTATGCCTCGATCCCCGGAGAAATGAAGACTGTCGCGCAGTATTTCGGAAAGGAATACCTCAGCGATGTCACCGAAGAGGAGTTCTACACGAGGATCGGAGAGCTGAGAGGCAAAGTCGTGGATCGGGCGATCATGCGTGCGATGCACTTCCTTGCGGAGACACAGAGAGCGAAACTGGAAGCGAATGCGCTGAAAGAGGAGAACCTTAGATATTTTCTCTCACTGGCGAATGCCTCCGGATACTCTTCCGAGACACTTCTTGAAAACATCGCTCCTGCGGATGAGAATGAGAGAAGTCTGGCGCTCGGGATCGGGTATGCAAAGGCGATCCTTGCCGGGAGAGGCGCCTGCCGTGTCCAAGGAGGCGGTTTTGCCGGAACAGCTCAGGCATTTGTCCCGCTGGACTTCCTGGATGAGTTCATCGAGAGATTTGAGCGCCTCTTTGGAAAGGACAGCGTCTACGTCCTTAACGTTCGTCCCTACGGAGCAATCGAAGTATTGAATTGAAAGAAAGACCGATAAAAAGCATGAATCAGAAACTAGAAAACTTTTACGCATCTCTTCCCGGGAAAAAGGTCTTTTTCCTGGGTGCGGGGATCAGCCACAAAGCACTTATCGAAAAATTCGCCGCAAAAGGAGCAGACGTCACCCTATGCGACAGGAAATCTCTGGAAGAATTGGGAGAATTCGGTCAAAAGTGCGTAGAATGGGGAGTACACCTCATATTGGGAGAAGAATATCTGTCTCACCTGAAAGAGGCGGATCTTGTTTACCGGACACCCGGTATCGACTGGACAAAGCCTGAGATCCAGGACGCCATCGCAAACGGGGTGGAGATCACCTCCGAGATTGAGAGTTTTTTTGAGTATTGTCCCTGCAGGATCATCGGAATTACCGGCAGCGACGGCAAAACCACGTCCACGACCCTCACGGCGAGACTTCTTGAAGCGGAGGGTTACACCGTTCATCTGGGCGGAAACATCGGAATTCCGCTGTTTCCTATCATTGAGCAGGTAAACGAAAAGGACATCGCGGTCGTGGAGCTTTCCAGTTTTCAATTGATCTCCATGCGTAAGAGCCCGCAGATCTGTGCTGTCACTAACGTGACACCGAACCATCTGGATCACCACAAGAATATGCAGGAATACATCGATGCCAAAAAAAACATCCTGCTTTGGCAGGACTATAACGGCATCTGTGTACTCAACGCGGAGAACCAGGTGACAAGGGATATGGCGCAAGATGTCAAAGGGGAGATCCGCTGGTTCAGC
>JAFUBI010000242.1 GCA_017460285.1 Oscillospiraceae bacterium
AAATGAGATTAAAGGAGATAAATACTGATGAATAAACTGTTAGAGATCATGTGGAAGAATAGAAACTATCCAGCAGATTTCTATAAAAAAATCACACAATGTAATCATCTTTTACCGAAGCATATCGATGAGATGTGCGAAAGGCTGAAACAGCATCACGATGCGGAGGACCACGTTGTTTTGTTAACGGATTTCGATATGGACGGCATCATGACCGGCGTTATCGGCTATGCTGGTTTAGCAGAGTTAGGCTTCAATATTGATCTCTACATGCCATCTACGGACTCCTATGGTTTTGATGAATCCGATATCCAAAAGATTATGGAGCAGTATCGGGATGTAAAGGCGATCGTCACCGGCGATGTGGGTGTCAGCGCATATGAAGGCGTCCAATATGGCATGGATCACGGCTTGGACATGCTTGTTACAGACCATCATGCGCCATCAGAAGGCGCGGCATCTGCAGCGGGTGTTGTGGTGGATCCGGTATGCGATGAGAAAGAGAATTCCGCTTCGGATCTATATTTTGGAGGCATATGTGGAGCGCATGTCCTGTTCCTGGTATTGCACCGATATGCAGAACTCTACTGCAGTAAAGATAAGGTGGCGCAGATCAATCGCCTACGTTTGTTTGCAGGTATCGGGACCGTATCGGATTCTATGCCCGTGTATTATGAGAATCGTCCTCTCATCAAGGATTCGATCCGTATGTGTCGTACTATCTACAATAACGGCAATCCAGATGTGGCGAGAAGTATACCAGGATGCGAGATCTACCATCGCGCATTTACCGGTCTATACACAACGCTTTCCACATTCCACGATGTAGGGAGAATCTCAGATCCGGATTCCATCGATGAGGTATTCTTTGGGTTTTATCTCGCTCCAGCTTTCAACTCCTTGAAACGAATGAACGCTGGCGTCGAGCCAGCATACACGGTATTCTTTGGGGAACCAGAGAAACAAAAAGAAGCAATAGTTTATCTGTTTGATCTCACGGAAAGGCGCAAACAGGAAGTGGAGGATGCCCTTGCAGCGATGTTGTCCAGGGATGCGGAACAGCCGTTTGCACCATATTTATACTTTACAAATGCCATTGGCGGTGTCCGTGGACTTTTGGCACAGCGCGTCTTGTCCAGGACAGGGGAACCTGTTCTTGTCGTATCCCCGGATGGAAACGGCGGTTATTCCGGATCAGGCAGATGTCCTTCCTGGTTTCCTTTCCTAACCATCGCGGGTGAGTGGACAGGTGTCCATCCTGCCGGACATGAGGTAGCTTTTGGCATTTCTCTGGATGACCTGACTGCGTGCGAAACGCTGTTTGCCAATCTTAAAGAAGAGATCCAGAACAGAAAGCCGTCAGATCTTGCGGAGCGTGACAAACCGGACATCAAGATCTCCACGGTGGATCCCAATGCGGATACAGGCATCGATACCAAGTTATTCGAGGAATTCCTTGAAGAGATTGAGACATACCGCCCCTTCGGCGCAGGATTCAAAGCGCCTGATATAGAACTTGAATTTGATCCGAGACAAGCAACATGGTCCTATCTAGGTAAGGAGAAGAACCATGTGAAGGCTGCTTTGCCGGATGGCCTCGCTCTTTTGTGTTTCAACCAGGGAGCATTCTTCCCAGATGAGATCCAGGTTGAAAAAATGCCTAGTAAAGTCTCACTGAGAGGTCGTCTTAACTTGAATGCTTGGGGAAACTATAAGACTGTTCAGTTTATGGGCAGTCTCCCCAATGAAATGGATCAGAGCAATACTTGATAAAATGTAAATTACCTTAAACAAAGAATAGAACAAAAACTAAACATTTGTTCCCGCCATTCTGTGTAATGAGAAGAATACATCCGAAAAATAAAAGAAGCCTTTGCGGCTTCTTTTTCGGTTTAAAGGAATGGTTCGTCTTCAAAATAGTCGTAGGGACGTTCCGTCTGGTCTCTGTGGACAGTTTTGGACACAGTTTCTGTTTCGGATGCCTGCTCCGAGACTTCGTACTTGTGTACGAGTCTCGGCTCCTGTCCACGTATGAACAGAAAAGCGTCATCCAAAGGCATGGACAGGATGGTGTAGAGAGACTTGTTGGATTTCTCGCTCACCAACCCTGCGGTTTCCAGGTCCTGACCGCCCAGATACAGCATCTGGTCGCAGTTGTTCAGGATCGTTTTGGCGCAGGCATCCCCATAGAGAGAGGTGAGCTGTGTGATGCTCTGAAGAACTACGCTCACATAGATCTCACGGGAACGTATCACGGATATGATCCGGTCAAAATCCGGGATCGTCACGTTGGTGGCGAAGTCATCCAGGTAGAACCGCACCGGGATGTCCAGACGGTGATCCGGATAGTCCTTGTCCGCACTTCGGCACAGCGCCTGCAGCGCCTGAGTGATGAAGGCGTTCGCCAGCCGGTCCAGAGACCGGTCGGTGTCGCTCACCGTCAGGAAGACAGCGGTCTTTTTCCGTCCGAGATCCTCAAACTTTACACGGTTGAGTTTCCCGTACAGGGCGAGTGCTTCGTCGAAGACGAGAGAATCCAGATTGGCAGCCAGGATAGCGCGGATACAGGCATCCGTTCGGTCTGCTTTGGTGTTGTCTTCCATCGCCTTGAAGCGAAGCCAAGTCGTGGAGTTGGGCTTCATGACCTGAAGTTCCCGCATCATGTCCTTGAAGGTATCGGTCTTCATCATGTTGAAAGCCTTCACCACATATCTCAGGTCGTGTTCCTCTTCCGGGAGCGCTTCCAGCACATACCCGATGAGGACTTCAAGGTACTGTTTTGCGGCAAGATCCCAGAAGGGATCGTTCGATCTCCTGGATTCCACGAGACAGTCGGCAAGGGTAAGGATATCCTGCTCGCTGTAGGAGTCCGTCTGCTCGTTGTAGCGGATGTAATCCAGTGGATTGTACCCGAATCCGGAGGAGAGATCTGTGAAGTCGATGTTCAGGACACGGTAGCCCTTTTTCATGAGGGCAGGTCGCAGCTCCTCATACAGACTGCCCTTCGTGTCCGAGATGATCATGCTCTCATGGGCATTCAGGATGTTGGGCTTCACATAGTGCCGGGTCTTCCCGGCTCCGGTAGGCCCGAAGACCAGCACGTTGTTGTTGATGCCTGTGGTCCAGGTATCTGTGTCGGACAGGACGCCCTGTGCCAGGATATGCTGTCCCTGATAATTCTTTCTGTTATCTTTCATATTTTTTACCTTTCTGTTTTATTCGTATTTGTTGTTGTTTTCAGACGGCGAAGAGATCCGCTTCGTCTTCTGTCTGGTTCTTACGGGCAGCCATTCCGAAGTAAGCGATGGGGAAGATGAAGATCTTCAGGAAAGGCAGACAGTCCTTGTAGCTGGCGTATTCCATATCCTCTACACTGCCTGATCTCTTGGACCTTACGATGAACGAGTAATTGGAATCGTTCCAAACGTTCACCTTCAGTTCCATGAAGAGCTCAAAGAGCTTGAGACTGCTGCTGCATCCCTTTCGCTTGATGTAATCGTTGAGATAGTTCCGGTAGTGAGGCGGTATCTCCGGCTTCTGTAGGAACTTGAGGTAGTTCCCCAATGTTATGGTGGCATAGTCGAAGGTCGAGCGGAGATAGTAGGGTATCTGGGCCCGAGTCATGCTCCAGTTAAACTCGTGAGGATGAGTATGGGCGTAGACCAGAGTCTCCAATGGCGCGAAATATACGGACAGATACTCTGTAATGAGTTTGTCTCTCTCTTCGCTCCTTCCGGTCTTGTTCAAGCAGTAGAGGATATAGGACAGATCGTCCATCGTCACATCCGGATCCACAGACAGGAAATCCTGACGGTTCAGGTGAAAGGTCAGAAGTTCTCTGTCTACGAAGAAGTTGCAGTTGTCGAGGACATGGAAAAGAGGCATCCTCGCGTATTCCTCGACGATCTTATCTACGTACATGGGAGAGGGGACGATCCCCCTCTCAATGGAACGGACCCTCTCATCGAAGGGGATCTTTTCCAGTTTTGTTTCTTTGTTCATGTTTTACATGCTCCTTATCAAATGTGAATGTTATTTAAGTATTGTGTGAGGTCCCCTAACGGCTGGCGCTCCCTTTGGGTCAGACCTCTTCGATGATGGCTGTGGCGAGCCCGTAGGCGATGGCTTCGTCCGCGTCGAAGAAGGAATCCTTCTTCGTTTTGCTGCGAACGGACTGCATGGATTTGCCGGTGGCTTCGCAGATCGCTTCGCACAGGATCTTCTGTACCTTCTTCAGGGAGGACAGTTCCCGACTCATCTCCGCAGGCTTCATTCCCTGCAGGGAGGCGTTCAGAGACGGATCGTGGATCATGATCTGGGAGTGGGGAAGCATCTCCCTCTTGTCTCCGGCGAGGAACAGGATCGCAGCCATGGAGGCAGCTTTCCCGACGCATACCGTTCGGATCGGCGTCTTGGTCATGTGGAGGAGATCGTAGATCGCCAGTCCGCTCGGGACGTCGCCGCCCGGGCTGTTGATGTAGATGGTGATCTCCTCTTCGGGAGCTTTCCTAGACAGGTACATGATCTGCTTGAGCAGACTGTTCATGGTTGCAGAGCTCACCCGGTCTGTGAGGAAGATCTCTCTGGTAAGATACAGTTCGTCTTCGATGCGAACGTATTCGATGCCCCTTGCCGTCTCACGGACGATGCAGGGCGTGATGTTTTGTTCAGACATAGTAGTCTCCTTTCTTTTATATAAACTTTCGTTATTTACGCGCGGGGCTGCCCGAGGCGGCAGCCCACCTATCTTAAAAAGCATTTCTGCTTTTCAGAACTTTAACCGGCGCCAAATGGCGCACTCCTTCTGTTTTCCTTTCTTTCCTGCACTTGGGGTCCCGGAGTTTC
>JAFUBI010000018.1 GCA_017460285.1 Oscillospiraceae bacterium
GATTTCTCGTTAACTGTTCCATCTTGTGAAACTGTATTTTCTTGAACCTCAGTTTCTTCTGCCTCAGATACTGTTTCAGAGAGAGATTGCTCGTATTCGTGGGTCATCGTAGACCCGCATGAGGGACACATCCCAATCGTTCCATCAAAGATCGTTCCACACCTATCGCACTGCTTTTGCTTCATGTTTTTCCTCCATCACCGGAATTGTAGCGAAAATAGTATAACAAATTGAAAACAAAACAGGAATCATCTAGAATGTATTCGATACAACTTTTTAGAAAGGTTTTAATATGAGCACTTCATGTACTAAAGACTGTTCATCCTGTGGTGTTGACTGCCCTTCCCGCAGATCCCCACAAAGTTTTCTTGAAAACACAAATGAGTTTTCCCACGTAAAAAATGTGTTCGCTGTAGTCAGCGGCAAAGGAGGAGTAGGCAAATCTTTAGTTACTTCTCTCCTAGCAAAAGAAACACATTCACAGGGTTTCGACGTTGCCATCCTGGATGCTGACATAACTGGACCTTCCATACCAAAAGCGTTTGGCATTCACGAACGCATCTTGGGAGATGGTACTTATTTCTACCCCGCGAAATCTGCAAACGGCATCTCTGTCATCTCCTTGAACCTTATGCTTGAAGATGAAAGTTCCCCTGCAGTATGGAGAGGGCCTATCATTGCTGGCACGGTTAAACAGTTCTGGACGAACGCCAATTGGGGGGATGTGGATTATATGTTCGTCGACATGCCACCTGGTACAGGTGACGTCCCGTTAACAGTGTTTCAGAGTTTACCTATTTCAGGCATCATTATCGTTACTACTCCGCAAGACCTGGTCAGTATGATCGTTGAAAAAGCTTTCAACATGGCAAAACTGATGAATATACCCGTGATCGCCCTTGTGGAAAATATGAGTTACCTTGTCTGCCCTGATTGTGGCAAAAAGATCCATGTTTTTGGGGAGAGCAAAGTAAAAGAACTTGCCGAAAAAATGAATGTGGAGACGTACACATCCTTGCCTATCGACCCAACGCTAACCGAAGCTGTCGATCAAGGAGAAATCGAATTGGTCGGTAGTGAATACTTAAAATCTTTAACAGACCGCATCATCGACTCTTTTCCTGTAAAATAAATGCCAACGAAGAAAAGAACTGTTTCTCTTAAACAATGAGAGACAGTTCTTTTGCACTTATCATTTCTTTGTAACTTTAGGACCTTGCGGAGTATCCTCAACAATATATCCTAGGGAAGTGATTTCGTTTCTTAAACTATCTGCCAAAGCGAAATCTCTTGATTTTTTAGCAGCAGTTCTTTTTTCAACCATCTCCAGAATCTCTGCTGGAATTTCATCATCTTTCTTCTTAAGAGTGAAGCCTAAAATACCAGTAAGCGTATCAAAAACCTCAGCGGCATATTCCAGTGATTCTTTTGTCTGTCCTTTTGCAGAGTTTATATCACTTGCAAGTTCAAATACAGCTGTAAGTCCGTTTGCTGTATTGAGGTCATCATCCATAGCCTCTTCAAACTGTGCTTTTCTTGCATTTGCTTTTTCTATTAAGTCATGTTCTGTTCCAGTAGCATTCTTAATAGCGAACTCCAGATTATCTCTGCAAGTATGAAGTCTAGTCAAAGACGCTTTGCACTGATCCATTATCTCACGACTAAAGTTGATCGGAGAACGGAAGTGAGCACTGACAGCAAAATAGCGTATCGCCTCATAGCCATACTCTTTAGCAACATCTCGAACCGTGAAAAAGTTGCCTAAAGATTTGGACATCTTTTTATTATCTAAATTCACATATCCATTCTGGACCC
>JAFUBI010000243.1 GCA_017460285.1 Oscillospiraceae bacterium
CGTTATACTCATCTTGCGTAAACTCCTTTCTGATTGGTGTCAGCAACTTAATCTTACAGGTTTTACGCTTTTGGGGGAACGGCTAGCCGTTCCCCCAATTCTTATATTTGAACTTTTTGCCTACTCAAACTTTACACTATGCGATAAATACGACCTAACAAAAAGAACAAGACTACAGCGCGCTCTGTAGCCTTGCTCTTGTCTTATAGGAGCTGTTAGAAATTACTTTCTAGCAACCATGCCGTGATTACATATTCGCAGCCTGATAGTTCAGTGTGTGCTGTGACAGGAAGTTATTGAGTTCATCGATGCTAAGACCATAAGCTGTTACGATAGTGGCTTTGTCCGCCTTGATCTCATCCTTCGCAGTCTCAACGAGCTGCTGTGCTTCTGCAGATGCATTTGCCTTATAGAAGTCATTCTCAGCAATGCCGCATGCGCCGTCTTTGATACCGCAGGTGATCTTGCCGCCCTGAACTTTTCCGCCAGCCTGGAGAGTCTCGATGAAACCGGCAACAGGACCGACAGGGTTCTTCATGCAGGAGGTAAGGATGACTTCTGCGACGTCCTCTTTGTCATTTGCTTCGAACACTGCGTACTGGTCAGCGTCTACGCCAAGAGCCCAAAGAGTCTGATCCGGATTCTCTTCACGGAACTCGATGACAGCCTGGAACACACCGTCGCCGGACTGACCAGCGCAGCCCCAGAACATGTCTGCATCATAGTTGTTCTTCAAAGAACGAGACAGTTCCTTTGCCTTTGCAGGGTCAGACCACGGATTCTCTCCGTTGATCCAGCTGTAGACCGCGATGGAGCCTGCGCGCTCAACGCCCTGAACATAGCCGATCATCCAGTCATAAAGACCAACGTTCTCCTGACCGCCGATGAAAGCAGCTTTGCCAGTCTCAGACATTGCGCCTGCTACGAGACCGCCAACATAGGAGGATTCGCAGGAACGGAAGAAACCAGCTACCACGTTGTCCAATCCTTCTACTTCTGTGTCTGCCTTCGCAGAGAAGAGATAGAACAGTGTATCCGGATAGTCTTTCGCTTCTTCCTGAACGAATGCCAGGATCTCAGCACTGTAGCCGACAGCTACGATGTCATAACCGTTCTGCGCAGCTTCACGTGTTGCTGTGATCTGGTCACCGCCTGCACCGACCTGGGTGCAGAAATATTCGATCCCGTATGTGTCTACATACTCTTTGAGGGAACGGTCAGATGCGTCTGCGAAGGAGTTGTCACCAAGAGCCTCTGTGATAAAGCAGACGGAAATCGGATCTTCCTCTTCTGCAACTGGAGTCGTGTTGTCGGTTCCAGCAGGTGTCGTGTTTTCCTCAGCCGGTGCGCCGCCGCATGCTACGAGAGCAAAAGCAAGCACAAGGACGAGGAGCATAGAAAGAAATTTCTTCATATTACATCTCCTATAAAATATGTTTGGTTTACCCGTGGATAGAATAACACAATTCTTTTCACTGGAACAATCCACGACACATCATTGTAAGAAAGTTGTAACTAGCTTTCTCAATACTTTCCCACTTGCTTTGCTTTATCAAGAAGCCTATCCACATCTTCATCTGTGTAGCCACCATTTTGAACCATGTTTTCCCGAATATGGAGTTTAGAAAGATGAACAGTAGGTTCATCCTGAATTGCTGCTAACACCTCATCAGCTAAATCGTCGAACGGAGGGTCATTGCGCAGTTTCTTTATCTGGTTCGGATAACACGATTCGAAATAGCTCTTCAACATGAAAAGAGGATAATCGACGAATTCTCCCTGTTGAACGCATTCAGGAAGGCCCCACTTTTCTTCGTACCTCTTCAGCACAGGATAGAGTCTTTCTAAAGTCTCCTGAACCCGTTCGTTTTTCTCTTGATTAAAAAGCAGATTTACACGTTCCTCAGGATCCTCCTGCAGGTCAAACAATTGATCCTGATCTCCATAATAGTGGATCAACTTGTACCGTTTATCCCGAATCATACACCAGCGGCGATCACCGCTTTGATGCTCTGCATAGACCACACTTCGATCCTTCTGAGGACACTTGGCAAAAAGGCTCTCCCCAGGAAGTTCTATCTTCCCTGGATATTGAGTGCCTGCCAGATCTGCAAATGTAGGTAAAATATCATTCAGGTCGATAAACTCTTTTTTGACAGTTTTCGGTTCAATATGACCCGGCCATTGCATCAGGAAAGGAATATGCGTGCTCGGTTCATGAGGATTCATTTTCTGATAAGTATCAAGATCTCCGAGCATTTCTCCGTGGTCAGAGGTAAAAATCACGACAGTGTTTTCCTCCAATCCAGTCTCCCTGAGCGCTTGAAGGATCCTTCCAATGTTGTAATCGACCCATGACACTGCACCAGCGTAATTCTCTCTCATCCGATTAATGTTCTCTTCATCTGGAAGATCGGCGATACATTTGAGTTCCTCACAAAGTCTTGAAAGAGGCGTGATACTTGAGGTATGTTTTGGCACTTTTCCGTCATAAAGATGGCTAAAACTGTGGGGTGAAGCTAAAGGAGGATGAGGCTGAATGAAGCCAGTCCAAATCAAAAAGGGTCTGTCTTGTTCTCCCCTATTTCTTAGGATATCGATCGTTCTGTCTGCTACCCAATAGGATCCTGTGAGTTCATCCGGCAATGTGATCTGCTGTGGTTGTTGATATAGTACATTTCGAACGCCATGAAAACTACCTAGATTCCCATATCCCTTTTCTCTCAAAAACAACGCATAGTCGTCTTCCATAACATCATCAACGACCTCATCCATATTGAGAAAACGATCAAAGCCTGTAGCCCTTCTTTCCGGTTGGAAATGCATTTTCCCAACCGCAAAAGTACTGTAACCCGCGTCTGAACAGATTTGAGCAAAAGTTGGCAGATCCCATGGGCAATTCTTGGCAGAAGGACCAAAATAGTTGTCGTCGAAGCCATGATACTTGCATGGCAATCCAGTGATCATATTATGCCTAGCAGGAATACACACCGGATTGGGGGAATACGCATTTTCATATCTACAACCATGTTCCCCTATTGAATCGATATTGGGGGTCCTTATCCACGGATTTAATCCGTAGGCATGAACATAATCCCATCGAAGTTGATCCACAAACAAAAGAAGTATATTCGGTCTTTTTTGGCTCATATCGTTCCTCCCTTTTTATGAAAGAAAAGCGGCAGATGCCGCTTCCTTTAATGTGTTGAATTATAATTGCGCACCTTCGTTATATTGCGCTCGTGATCGCCGACCGTAACGCCCCAATAATAGTTGGTATCTTTATCCGTGATAAAGAAATAATACTCGTGAGATTCCGGATTGACTGTTCCCATGATAGCTTTATATCCCGGATTGCAGATTGCACCGACGGGAAGTCCGATACGAATGTAAGTGTCGTATGCTTCGATCATGTTTTGCGGAATATTCCTTATCTTTGAGTCCGCGTCCCCGTTGTAATAGAACCCCAGGACTCCATATATAAAATTCCCGTTCAAATGTTCAGTTGATGTATCCGATTCAAGGCATGGGAATTCATCAGGATTGTCCAAACGATTTTTAAACACTCCCGCGACCATGGCATACATTTCATCACCAAGAGTCTCTTTTTCAACAATGGAAGCAAGAATGATAGTCTCTTCCAGATTCAGATCGCTTCTGGAGATTGCATCCTTGACCTCGGGCGTAAGGACTTTCTCCTCAAAGATTTCCAACATCTTCTGAATGATATCGTGCGCGGAACTGCCAACAACAAATTCATATGTATCAGGAAATAAGAATCCTTCCAACCGTACAAACTTGTCCTCGCTCTTAGTGATCTGGTTGAAGAACGAGACATCATACGTGTCATAGTTGCAAGCATTGATGAATTCATTCACAGAACAGAACCCTAGATCCGAAAGTCTATATGCCATGGATAGAGCTGTCGTTCCTTCCGGAAAAGTAACTGTTACCGTTTCCACGTCCAAATACGTTGTTTGCTGCAAAGCGGTGATGATCTCATCATAACTGGAACCGATCTCTACTTTATGGTCACCCATGTTATATGTGCCATCTCCACCCATTACCCTGCTATACACGCGGAAAATAAGATCATTTCCAATCAGTTCTTCTTCTTTAAGAATTGTGGCGATTTTGGCAGTTGAAGCCCCTTCAGGAATCGTAACAATAGTGGTATTCCCTGTCTTCCCGCTTCCTTTGATCTCTCTAAGAGCGTACAGCCCTGTTATAAGAATCACCAAAATAATAATAAAAAACAGAAGGATCAATATCGATAATACACTTTTGCCTTTTCTACCCATTTAACGATCAATTACCTTTCAAAGAATACTTTTTCTGCCACTTTTCTTGCCGCTTCTTCTCCACGAAGCTGTTCGATGATCTTAAGAGCAAACTCCTGGGCGACACCAGCGGATTTCCCTGTTACAAATGGTAGATCAGTGACAACATCTTCCTTGACATAACTATCACCTAATTCCTCATACATATCCGGATAACAAGTAGCCTTTTTATCTAACAGGAGTCCTTCTTTCGCGAGGATCGTCGGTGCTGCACAGATTGCACCGATCAGCACGTCTGTCTCTCCGTAGCCTAAACGAATCGCTCTACGTACTGCCTCACTTTTGGAAAGATTGAGATATCCTGGCGAACCGCCTGGGAGGATCACTGCCTCTGTATTGTCGTCAGGATAAAACATATCCTCAGAGATGTCTGTCATAACAGAGACGCCGTGAGCTCCCTTCGGTACCGCTGTCCCAACACCGACAAGCGTAACCTCGATCCCAGCCCTACGAAGATAGTCGATCGGTGTCATAGCTTCGACTTCTTCAAAACCATCTGCTAGAAACACATAAACCATTTCTGTTCCTCCATTGTTTTTAATCAAACATCAGATTCATATACGGAGCCAGGTCGGATAAAGGCTTAGTGGTGGAAAATAGTTTGCTCATACCATAATCCGACTTTTTGACTCCCTCTAAAGGAGGCAATCCAGCCCCTATCGGCAGCCTCCTTGTAACTCGTTTGTTTTCAAATTCGTTCACAAATCCTGCCAAAAGTATTCGCGTACTCTCCTCGTTTGTTCCTAGTATCTCACGAATGTACATAGACTTGTTTTGCATCCCATAAATGGCAGAACTTGCTCCTGCGTTTCCTTTATACATCGCAAGAGATTCTCCGTATGCGATGGCATCAAGCAATACC